>NZ_JAXCIS010000093.1:0-112265 GCF_034044025.1 Pseudomonas sp. SED1 | reverse complement strand
GGTTTAAAATCCCCTAACCAATCCAGTCAGGGCGACGAAACTATGTGGGACAAGGTTTTAGAACGGTTTGAAAAACTAGCACCAGCCAGTGTCATGACCAAGTTGGTCTTAGAGCAGGCGGTAGATGCCGAGTGGGTTGACAAGGTGTTCGATGATCACCGCCAACGGCAGTACTCACGTGAGCTTTTATTTTCAACCGTTGTTGAGCTGATGTCCCTTGTTTCATTGGGCTTGAGGCCGTCGTTACACGCGGCGGCGCGCAAGATGGAGGGCCTTTCGGTCAGCGTTTCGGCGCTCTACGACAAGATCAAACGAACCGAACCCGAGCTACTCCGCGCCCTCATTTCGGGCAGTGCCGAGCGTTTGATACCTACCGTTGAAAAGCTCGGCCATTCATCGATCTTGCCCGGCTGGCAGTTGCGTATTGTTGATGGCAATCACCTGCCGGCCACTGAAAAACGTCTAGGCGCTCTGCGCAATGAGCGCGGCGCAGCGCGCCCAGGATTTTCAGTAGTTGCCTACGATCCGGATCTGGATTTAGTCGTTGATCTTCAGCCGTGGGAAGATGCCTACGCCAGTGAGCGAGTCAGTGTTTTACCGCTACTGGCCCGCGCATGCGCGGGCCAGTTGTGGATAGCTGACCGGCTCTATTGCACGTTGCCTGTCCTGCAAGCCTGCGAGGACACGGGGGCTTCGTTCATCGTTCGCCAACCCAGCAAGCATCCGCGCCTGGTCCAGGAAAGTGAGTGGCAAGACTCAGGAACGGTCGATAGCGGAACCGTTCGCGAACAAATCATCGAAGTGACGGGTGGCCGCCGCTGGCGACGCGTTGAGTTGAGCCTGCAAACGGCGAATGACTCAGGTGATTTGGTGATGTGGTTCTGGAGCAATTTGCCCGACACCATCAGTGCCCAGCAGATAGCCGATTTATACCGTCGTCGCTGGAGTATTGAGGGGATGTTTCAGCGCCTTGAGTCGGTACTGGACAGTGAAATTAAGAGCCTTGGCAGCCCGAAAGCCGCGCTATTGGGCTTTGCCTCGGCGGTCCTGGCTTACAACGTTTTGTCGGTTCTCAAGCGTAGCGTTGAGCAGGCGCACCGCGAAACGCAGCCTGAGGGTTGGGAGGTTTCGATTTTCCACTTGGCGGTGCATGTTCGCAGTGATTATCAAGGCTTGCAGATCGCATTGCCTGCGGAAAATTTCCCTCTTGAAAAGACCCCGCAAGGGCTGGCAGAGCGGTTGCTGGCCCTGGCGAGGTTGATCAAACCCAAGTCCGTCGCGAAAAGCCCTCGCGGTCCTAAAGTCGCCAAGCCCAAGGAATGGCTTGAAGGTAAGGCGGCACGGGCGCATGTCTCAACAGCTAGGGTGCTTAAGGCGGCCAAGTCGGATAAACGGACTTAAACATGTTTTTAAACAAGGCTTTAAACACAGACCTTGAAAGGGATGGCTGTAAGAGCGGAACCCATATCAGCCCCAACCCAAAAAACGGATATACACCCATCAAGGACTGTAATACCCCACAGCCACCATGAAATGTCCGGTTTTGCGCAAGTACGCATGCTTGTTCTCAACCTTCCCGGTCACCGGATTTTTCCAGCGGTACTTGTATTCCCCCTGATCCTGCTCCGCCATCACCGCCAATATCGGCTCACCCACCGGCTTCCCGTCGGGATCCTTGATCTTGCTGAAATCCGTATTCACCAACCGCGGAGTCGTCCCATGGGCCACATAACGCCGGGTATCAAGATCAACCACAAACACATACAAATCGTCCTGCAGAAAACCACCCTGCATGTCGTTGATCGCCTTCAGCGTCCCAACCGGGTCCTTCTCCAGCGCCTTGACGGCTTTGTTTCGCAGGGCTTTGGCATGTTCCGGCGTCGCCCGCGGCAGGTAGTAGCCGACGGCCAGAATCCGCTGCCCAACACGCTGGTAATACACATGCTTGCGCTCAACCTTACCGTCATTCCAATTCTGCCAACGGTAATCGGCCTGCTGAATGCCACTGCCCTCAGGCACCCCCAACGCATCCTTGAACGACTTGTTCAAATCCGGCCCCAGCACCTCGGAAACATTGCGCCCGATCAACGCAGAAGAGGGCCCGCCACTTGCCAGCAGCACGCCCTTGGTGTTGACCACGAACACATAACGGTCCTGATCGACGAACTCACCCTGTCGGCTGAACGCCGCAAAGGCTTTGTCGCCATTGCTCTGGTAATACGCCAAGGCCTTTTCCAACAAGGCCTTGGCGGCTTGGGCATCCGCCTCCTCAGCGGTGGCGGCGTGCACCTGGCCAAAACACAACAGCAGCAGCCAGGTGGCTCGGAGCATTGCCTTCATTACCCGTCCCTCGTTCTTGTTGGTGTGCCAAGAGCGTAGACGGTTTACCGGCAAATCAGAACGGTTTGGTCGGCAGGTATTTACCATCCAGGGTGATCACCGCGCGGGAGCCGCCGTCCGGGTCTTCGACCTTCTTGATGTCCAGCTTGAAGTTGATCGCGCTGATGATGCCGTCGCCAAACTGCTCGTGCACCAGGGCCTTGAGGGTCGAACCGTAGACCTGCAACATTTCATAGAAGCGGTACATGGTCGGATCCGTCGGCACACCGCCGGGGAAGCTGCCGCGCAGGGGCACGGTTTGCAGCAGGCGGCTGGCGTCCTGGTCGAGGCCGAGCTTTTCGCAGACCACATCGGCAGCATCTTTCGGCAGTGGATGCTGGCCGAGCAGGGCGGCGGTGACGAACGCCAGGCTCAGGCCGGTGCCGTCGGTGAGGTCCTGCCACGACAGGTTCTTGCGCGCCTTGATGTCGATGACGGTGTCGGCCAGGGCCAGGCGAGGGGATTGGGCGAATTGGGATTGCAACATGATGATTTCCTCTTGGGGTTGAATAAGGTTCAAGCCGCGTGGGCGCGGGTGGTCGGGTGGTCGAGCAGGGACACGAAGCGCCCGCTGCGGCCATCCAGGGCGTCGATGCCGCCGCTTTCAATATCGTAGACCCAGCCGTGCAGGCTCAGCCGGCCTTGTTCCAGGGCCAGGGCCACGGAAGGGTGGGTCTTGAGATTGGCCAACTGGGCGACCACGTTTTCCCTCACCAGCGAGTTCAGCCGGTCGGCGTCGGAGGCGTGAGTGCGGGCGGCGTTGATCACCTTGGCCGACTCGGCGTGGCGCAGCCAGTTGGCCACGGCAGGCAAGTGGTCGAGGCATTTGCAGGTGGAAATGGCGGTCATGGCGCCGCAGTCGGAGTGGCCGCAGATCACGATGTCGCTGACGCCGAGAACGGCTACCGCGTATTCGACGGTGGCCGACACGCCGCCGGGCTCTGGTCCGTAGGACGGCACGATGTTGCCGGCGTTACGGATTACAAACAGGTCACCAGGCTCCTGCTGGGTCAACAGCTCCGGGACTACGCGGCTGTCGGAACAGGACACGAACAGCGTGCCGGGGTTTTGTGTGGTAGCCAGGTGCTTGAACAGGTCGCTGCGTTGAGTGAAGGCTTCACCCTGGAACTTGCGAAAGCCGTCGATGAGGTCTTGCATGGTGGTTCTCCTTGCGTCGCTGATGGGGCAAGGATGGAAGTTTTCAGCTATAGCGTCCAAGACCGGCTTATTATGGTTTCTATAAGTCATGCCTATAGTTGGAGCCATTCATGTTGCTGCGTCATATCCGCTACCTGCTGGCCGTCGCCGAGCACCGTAATTTCACTCGGGCGGCCGAGGCGCTGCATGTGTCGCAGCCGACCTTGTCGCAGCAGATCAAGCAACTGGAAGATACCTTGGGCGCACCGCTGCTGGATCGCTCCGGCAGAAGCGTCAGCCTGACCGACGCGGGCGAGGCTTATGTGCGGTTTGCGCGCCTGGCGTTGCAGGATCTGCAGGCCGGCACCCGCGCCATGCATGACGTGCAGGACTTGAGTCGTGGCAGCTTGCGCCTGGCGATGACGCCGACCTTTACCGCTTACCTGATCGGGCCGTTGCTGGCCCGATTTAACGGGCTGTATCCGGGAATTACAGTGAGTGTCGAGGAACTGACCCAGGACCGCATGGAGGCAGCACTGACGGAAGATTTGCTGGATATCGGCATCGGTTTTACCGGCGAGCATTTGCCGGATATCGCGTGTGAAGGGGTGTTTGTCGAAGCGTTGAGTGTGGTGGTGAGTTCTGGCCATGCTGATATCGGCCAACAGTCGTGGCTTCAGCAACCACTGGTGTTGCTGAACTCAGGCTTCGCCACGCGCCGCTATATCGATGAATATTTTCGCAGCCAGGCGGTGAAACCTCTGATTGCCATGGAGGCCAATTCCATCAGCGCGATTATCGAAATCGTACGGAGCACCCAGTTGGCGACCATCCTGCCCAGTGCGATTGCCCAGGTACAACCGGGGTTGCAGGCGGTGCCGCTAAGCCCGCCGTTGCCGCAACGCACGGCGGCGTTGCTCAGTCGCAAGGGAGGCTATCGCAGCGCCGCGTGCAGGGCGTTTGTCGATCTGGTCAGGGCGCAGCCAACCACTGATTGATGATGCCGTCATACACCCCGGTCACCGTGCTCAAGTGCAGCCACTGGTCCACATAACTCTTCCATGCCACGTCATCGCGAGGCAGCAAAAACGCTTTCTCGCTGTATTGCATGTAGCGCTCGGGATTCACCGCACACAGCCCCGGCTTGAGTTTTTGCTGATACCGGGCTTCGCTGGCGTCGGTGATCATCACGTCGGCCTTGTTGGCCAGCAGCTCTTCGAAAATCGTCACGTTGTCCGGGAACAGCGTCAGCTGTGCCTTACCCAAGTGCGCCCGTGCAAACACTTCATTGGTACCGCCCGAAGGCTCGATCACCCGAACCTGCGGCTGGTTGATCTGCTCCACCGTCTGATAGCGCTGCACATCGGCGCAGCGCACCAGCGGGATCTTGCCGTCGACGCCCAATGGCTGGCTGAAAAATGCCTTCTTCTGCCGTTCGAGGGACACCGAAATACCGCCCACCGCAATATCACAGCGCTGGGCCAGGAAGTCCGGCATCAGGGTTTTCCAGGTGGTCGGCACCCACTTCACCTGTACCCCAAGGCTCTTGGCCAGGGATTGGGCCATGGCGATGTCGATGCCTTCGTAGCTGCCGTCCGGGCGCAGATAGGTGTAGGGCTTGTAGTCGCCGGTGGTGCAGACGGTCATTTCACCGCGTTGCAGCACTTCATCCAGGCGCGACACGGGGCTGTCGGCCAGGGCCTGGGCGGACAGGCCGGCCAGCAGGGAAAGAGTCAGCATAGCTTTCATGCGGTCGGGTCCTTGGGCATGAGCAGGGGCGCCATTATTTGCAAATGTTTAGCCACGGCACAACCAAACTCCGTCAAGACTGGATTTAACGGCTTAACCTCGCGTGTGAGGCTGCCCGGCATCTCTTCACTGTGATTTGCGCATGGACGGTTCCCCCGACACACACCCTGAGACATCGCCAGGCGCTACCGCGTCCAGCCGTCCGGATCGTCGTCGGATCACCGCTGATGCACTTCCTTCCGAACTCGCCTTCTGGGCGCTGTGGCACTGCCGCCACGCACGCCCACCGGACACTTTTCTCCTACGTTGATTTGCCCCATGGATGCCCCGCGCATCTGCCCGGCAGCGCCTGCGCGCCTGCCTGACGCGAACGTATGAGAATGCCCATGAGCACGCCCTTTGCCACCCTGCACGAAGTCCAATCCTTTCTTGAACAGAACCCGGATATCGAGATGTTCGAGCTGTTCATCCTCGATAACAACGGCGTGCCCCGGGGCAAGCTGTTGCACCGCGATGAACTGCTGGCGGTGTATGAAAGTGGCCGGCCGCTGCCGAGTACGATCCTCGGTCTGACCATCAATGGCGACGACGTGGAGAACTCCGGGCTGGTCTGGGAAGTCGGCGATATCGACTGCCGCGCCTACCCGGTCAGCGGCAGTTTGCAGCGCATGCCCTGGCGGCTGATCCCGACGGCGGCGGTGCAAGTCAGCATGCACCCCACCGAAGGCATGCCCGCCACCGTGGCCGATCCCCGGCACTTGCTGGCCAAGGTCATCGACGACCTCAAGGCCGACGGCTATTACCCGGTGATGGCGGCGGAGCTGGAGTTTTATTTACTTGACCAGAAACCCGACAGCAACGGCCGCCCGCAACCGGCGCGGGATGTCGATGGCGGCCGACCGCGCTCGACCCAGGTCTACGGTTTGCGGGAGCTGGAACAGATCGAACCGTTCCTCGCCGACCTCTACAGCGCCTGCAAACTCCAGGGCATTCCGGCGCGTACGGCGATTTCCGAATACGCCCCGGGCCAGGTGGAAATCACCCTGGAACATCGCGGCGATGCCCTGCAAGCCATGGACGAGGCGGTGCGTTACAAACGGCTGGTCAAGGGCGTGGCCCACAAGCACGGGATGACCGCGTGTTTCATGGCCAAGCCTTTCGATGATCTGGCCGGCACTGGCATGCACATGCACGTCAGCCTGGCGGACCGCGACGGCAATAACCTGTTTGCCAGCGAAGCTCCCGACGGCACGCCGCTGTTGCGCCATGCGGTGGGCGGCATGCTCAGTACGTTGCTCGACTCGTTGCTGATGTTCTGCCCCAACGCCAACTCCTATCGGCGCTTCCAGACCAACAGCTACGCGCCGCTGGCCGCCACCTGGGGCGTGGACAACCGCACCGTTACACTGCGGGTGCCCGGCGGGCCGGCATTTTCCCGGCATATCGAACACCGCATCTGCGGCGCCGACGCCAATCCGTACCTTGCGGCGGCGGCGATTCTGGCCGGTATCCATCGGGGTATCCGCGAACAGCGCGACCCCGGCGCGCCGGTGGAAGGCAACGGTTACGCCCAGGCCAAGGAGTTGTTGCCCACCGATTGGCTGACCACCTTGCGCGCACTCGAAGGTTCGACCTGGGCGCGGGAAGCGTTTGGCGGCGAATTCCTCGGCGTGTACCTGGCGGTCAAGCGGGCCGAGTACCGCCAGTTCATGGGCGAAGTGGGCGAACAGGACTGGCGCTGGTATTTGCACCAGGCCTGAAGATGAAGCCCTGATCACAGACAGTTAACAGACAGGCTGTGCGCTGGATACTGGCTCGGTACGAACGGCGAACAATCCTTCGACCTTTTTTTCACGAGTCAGTGGTTAAGCTGCGAATGTCTGATCCACTAACAGAGTCGTGTGATGCCGTCGCAACCGCCGTCTTCCATCGAGATTGAATTTGCCGAACGCACAGGCCAGGAGCATGCCCGGGTCTGCGCCGACACGCGCCCTCCGGGTTTGCTGCGGCGCCTGGGGTTTTGGCGCGATGAGCAGTTGGTGCGCCGTGCGCTGAAAATCGCCGGCGAGCCGGGGCTGATTCTTGACCTGGCGTGCGGCACGGGGCGGTTTTGGCCGGTACTGGCCGAGCACACCAATCGGGTGATCCTCGCGTCGGACAACTCCCAGGACATGCTCGACCACGCCCGTACCCACCACGCGCCTGCCTTGCTCAAGCGGATCAAGACCTTCCAGGGCTCGGCGTTTTCCATCGGCCTGTCGGCCAACGCGGTGGACTGCATTTTTTGCATGGAGTTGTTTCGTCATGTGCCGACGGCCGAAGGGCGCCTGGCGCTGCTCGTTGAATTTCACCGCGTGAGTCGCGACACGGTGATCGTCTCGGTCAACAGTGACAGCGGCTATCGAGCGTTGCAGCCGGCCGGGACGCCACTCGCCAGCCACCGGGCTCAAGTGGAAGCCGAGTTTCGCCAGGCCGGTTTCAAGGTCCTCACTCAACAGGAATTCATGCCCGGTTCGGCCATGTGGCGGGTCTATGTCCTGCGTAAGAGAGGATAAGCACCGACTGTCGGACTATTCTTCAGCTCCTGTAAGAGTTTTCATGGCGGATGCTGTACTGCGAATGCTCGCAACTCCCTTTCGCGATATATACTGCGCGCCATTCTTCAAGGGAGAGCCGTGTGGCCATCGATATTCACTGGATCTGCGACAACGATAGCCTCGGCCAGCACTGCGCCGAATGGCAGCAGTTGCCATTCGTCGCCCTCGACACCGAATTCATGCGGGTCGACACCTTTTATCCCATTGCCGGGCTGATCCAGATCGGTGATGGCGTTCGCGCTTACCTGATCGACCCCCTGACCATCGACAATTGGCAACCCTTGGCCGCCTTGCTGGAAAACCCGGCGGTGATCAAGGTGGTGCACGCCTGCAGCGAAGACCTGGAAGTGTTGCTGCGCCTGACCGGCAGCTTGCCGGTGCCGTTGTTCGACACCCAACTGGCGGCGGCGTATTTGAACCTCGGCTTCTCCATGGGCTATTCGCGGTTGGTGCAAGCCGTCCTCGATATCGACCTGCCCAAGGGTGAAACCCGTTCGGACTGGCTGCAGCGGCCATTGTCCGAGACGCAAATCAGCTACGCCGCCGAAGACGCGGTGCACCTGGCGGAAGTCTACACACGCCTGCGCCCGAAGCTTTCCGACGACAAATACGCCTGGGTCCTGGAAGACGGTGCCGAGTTGGTGGCCAACCTACGCCGCGAAGTCGACCCCTACGAGGTCTACCGCGACGCCAAGCTGGCCTGGAAACTGTCCCGTGCCCAGCTCGCGGTATTGCGCGAACTGTGCGCCTGGCGCGAGCAGCAAGCCCGTGCCCGGGACTTGCCGCGCAACCGGATCATTCGTGAACACTCGTTATGGCCCTTGGCCAAATCCCAGCCGGATAACCTCGCCGCGCTGGGCAAAATCGAAGACATGCACCCGCGCACGGTGCGCCAGGACGGCGAGTTCCTGCTGGGCCTGATCAAACGTGCCAGCAGCGTGCCCATGGACCAGTGGCCACCGGCGGTCGCCGAGCCATTGCCGGTGGACGCCGCCACGCTGATCAAGCAACTGCGCGCCCTTGGCCAGGCCGAGGCTGAACGCCTGGACATGGCGCCGGAACTGATGCTGCGCAAGAAAACCCTCGAAGCCCTGGTCAAGAGTGGCTACCCCGAGGGGCCTTACCAATTGCCAGATTCGCTGCGTGGCTGGCGCCGCGAATTGATGGGCCAAGCGCTGCTGGACAGCCTGGCCACTGCCGGAGAACAGCCTTGAAACGTATCTGCTCCATCTATCGCAGCCTCAAACGAAACGAGATGTACCTCTACGTGCTGAAAAGCGATGCACTGGAGCGCGTGCCGGAAAGTCTGCTGGCCGCTTTCGGCAAACCGCACCACGCCTTTGACCTGGTGCTGAGCCCGGAGCGCAAGCTGTCCCGCGAGGACATCACCGTGGTTCTGGAGAACCTCGAGAAGCAGGGCTACCACCTGCAAATGCCGCCGGCCGAGGACGAGTACATCGAACACTTGCCCGAAGAGCTGCTGCGACGGAATGACCCGATGTGATCGGTCAGTGCCCCGTCCGGGGCACATTCATCAATGGAATTCAATTTTTGGCGGCGGCCGCAAGGGACAGTGAAGTGGACCGGCGGCCGCCTGCAGTGTTTTTGAAAGGTTTGAACCATGCGCGTTCTGATTGCTGAACACGATCACCCGCTGTACGCCCGGCTGCTGCGCGAAGCGGCGCCGGACCTTGAGGTCATGACCAGCGGCGACTCCGCTGAATTGTCGCGCCTGGCGGCCGACTGCCCGGTGTGGCTGGGCCAGCCGGATCTCCTGGCCACCTTGTTGCGCCAGGGCCATCAGCCACAATGGCTGCAATCGACTTGGGCAGGCATCACGCCGCTGCTGGCTGAAGGCCTGCCCCGGGATTATCGCCTGACCCGCGCCGTAGGCATTTTTGGCCAGGTGATGGCCGAATACGTGCTGACTTACATGCTCGGCCATGAGCGTGAAGTGCTGGCGCGCCTGGTCAGCCAGGTCGAGCGCAAGTGGGATAACCGCATGGGCCAGAGCCTGGCGGGGCGCAAGGTGCTGATCGTAGGTACGGGTGATATCGGCCGTAGCGTCGCGCAATTCCTGCTGCCGTTTGGTGTTGAGTTGTATGGCATCGCCAGCGAAGCCCGTGAGCAGGCGCCGTTTATCGAAGTCGCCGGGCTGGAAGAGTTGCCGCGCCTGGTGGGCGAGGTGGACTACGTGGTCAACCTGCTGCCCAACACGCCGAACACCCATGATTTGTACAATGCGGCGTTGTTCAAACAGTTCAAGCCGACCGGGTTGTTCATCAACGTCGGGCGCGGTGTGGCGGTGGTCGATGCGGACCTGGTGGAAGCTTTGAAGGAAGGCCATCTGGCGGGCGCGGTGATTGACGTTTGCCGGCAAGAACCATTGCCCCAGCGCCATCCGTTCTGGACCGCCTGGGGCTTGCTGCTGACCGGGCACAGCTCGGCGCCGACTTCGCCGGGGATGATGGTGCGGTTGTTTGTCGAGAATTTGCGGGCGTACCAGGCGCAGGAAACGTTGCGCGGCGAAGTGAGTTTCGAGCGCGGTTACTGATAGCGCGACGGCCCGGCGACGCATGTTGCCGGGCGCTTACAAATTTCTGCAAACACTAATCAGATGTCCGCTTTGCCGGTCGTATGTGAGGCTCGTACCCTTTTTATAATGGTACGTTCTCATGTTGAATGCTGGCACTGTACCCCTGTCTGCACCGGTAACTTCGGTCATTTACCCTCTTTCGATTGATCCGGCGGCGAGCTCGTCGACTCCGATCATTGCTACCGATCCCAACACGCAAATCAGTGTTCCAAACCCTCGACAACCGGGTCTTAAGGCTGCGTTGGGCGACCGCGAAAATTTGCATACCCTTGGGCAAAAACTCAGCGAAGTCGCCACCCGCCTGGGCGTGAATGCCAGCCCCCAGGCGGTGCTGGCTGCGTTGCAAACGACACCGATGCAGATACGCGCCGACTCGTCTTTCCCGGCTCAGGCGAATAAAGCCGCGACGCTAGAGACCTTTCTCAGAAGTATCGGCTTGGGGTTGCCCACCAATCATTTTCAACTGACCGGCCATGCCCACGCGGTGAGCGACAGGGCGTTGGAGCATCCGCTCGGCAATTTTGGCGGCGGGTTGTCCTGGCCTGTTCCCATGAGCGCCGGTCAGCTGCGCAGGGTGCTGGCGGCGGCGACCGACCATGGCAGCCAGAACCCCAATGCACCGCATATCGGCGCAAGCGTGGGTGTGCTGGAATATCTGAACGCGAACCAGCCTTTGTCTGGCGAGGCATTGACTGATCCTGCCAAGGCCCTCGAAACCCTCGTCAGCTCCACTCGGGGGCAGGCACTGGGTCAAGCCATCCAGGACCAACTCGGGGGCATCGCCACCCATGCCAGCGTGAACGAATACGCACTGAGCGCGATCCACCTGCTGCTGGATCCCGAGTCCATTACCGCGCCGCACCGCAACCGTGTGGCGGGTTTCGACCTCGCCCAACAAGCGCACTGGGGCAGGCCGGCTTCGGCAGTGCTCGAGCGCCTGAGCACTTACCTGCACGAAAATCACAAGACCAGTCCCAAGATGGCCAAGGCCGGTGCCTATCTGTTACTGGCAAGAAAGGCCCCCGAGTTTTTGATCAAGGACATTCCCGACCGTGTGACGTACGGCAGCCCGGCCTGGGTAAGCCTCACTGTCGCGGCGGCGGCCATAGAAGCGCAGTTCCCCGGAACGGTGGCGCACACGACCTTTGCCCAGGTCATGTCCAGCGCTGAAAGCGCGATGGTGACGCATCGGGCCGCCACTGAACACGCGCAGAAAGCGGCCCTGGTGGACTGGGGCGTGGTCAACGGGATTGTCACTGAGCAGCAAAGTGACCATTACAGCGCCGCCGAGATCGACACTGTAAGGGCCGCGTTCAACGCTCAACTGAAGTCGACGCTTGCGGCTACCGGTTTACTGGAAACCGCCATTCCGAGCCGTAGAGACATTGCCTTGGCTCACCTGAAGGAGCGGTTTGGAGAGGGCGTTCCCTTTGAAGAAAAACTGCTGAAGGTTGTCGACTCGAAACATTCTTCAGTCCAGCCGCTTTATGATCCGAACCGCGCACCTGCAGGGCATTTTTCGTTGCTGGATATCGCCATGAGCGGGCTTGGCCATTACAAATGGGAGAGTAAAGACCCGCGCGTCGTTGCGGCGATCAGAGGCAAGAGCCTTGATTTCGGCGTGAATGAAATTTTCAACGGACAATTCGAACAAGCGATCACCTCGCGCAAGCAAGGCGTTGGCACGACCATCAAGCACCTTGTGGCAACACTGCCACTGGCGGACCGAGAAAAGCTGGAGTTCGGAAAACTCGAGTTTTTTCAGAAAAACACTTACGAACTGGGCCTCGACTTCACCTCTAAAAAACTACAGGGCACGGAGAGCAAGCTGTGGGTCAAGGCCACCGGAAAGAATGACGACACCGTTTATGAAATTGATTTGAAGGCAGGTGCGATCAAGGCGGTGCCGCCCACGGAATTAACCAGACAAAGGGCGCGGGAAGCCAACAAGGTGTTCAAGACCGAACGCTTTACGCCCAAGGCTGTGAGCGATGCTGCCCTCAGCCAAAAAACTCAAGACCACTCATCAACGCCTCCCGCAAGCTTTTCCAGCGTGCGAACCCAGAGCATCGCCGACGCGTTTGTTGAGCATCTTGACCTCGACAGCGATGAGGTAAAGACCTACGCCAAGGGCGTCACGGCGTTCGATAAACAAATGGCAACCGAGTGGAACGTCACCAACTTCTTCCTGGACCTGATTCCCCTCAGGTCAGCCATTGTCAACTTTTCCAAGGGTAACCATGTGGAGGGTGCAAGTGACCTGGCGCTGGATGTCTTCGGTTTTGTCACGGCCGGCGCAGGTGTGGCAGCAAAGGTTACGAAGGTCGGCGCCAAGGTTGCCAGCACCGCCGCCAAAGCCTTGCAGGTGGCAAAGGTGATCGGTGTGGCTGCTGTTCAAGCGTTCAACCCGTTGGATGGCGTGGGCGATCTGGTCGCGGGCGGTGCTCGGCTGCTGGGCAAGGGTGCCAGCTTTGTACGCTCAACCGGCGCAGAGGCGGTCGACAAACTCAAGGGCGCAAGCGGTAGCTATGACCTGTTGAAAGCGGCCAGCAAACACTATGACGCAGCGGCGTCGGGTACCTTCAAGGTTGCGGGCCAGAACGTTGATGGAGGCGCCGTACTCCACAGCGGTCGATGGTATGCGTTTGACGTGGACAGGATGCGGGCATACGGCAGCCCTCTTGAAGGGTTCATCCCGAAAACCAGTGCGATGGATGGAGCGATTATCACGACACCCATCGACCCCGGCAGCGCACTGAACAATCGGTTGTTTGGCGACTACAAGGTCCCTGAATCGAAAATTGCCGGGCTTGCGCGCAACAGTCAGGGCATCTATGTGGCGCCGGAGGGTCACCTTTCCCATATCCGCCATACCGATACCGCCGGCAACACTGCGGTGTACGAAGTACGGCAAGTGACTCGCACCGCCGACGGTGCCGTGCAGGCGCAGATTTATCACAATAACCGGCAAACGCCGCTGTTGGTGCAGCACCTTCAGGGGGACCAATGGCAGCGCCTGGGCGCCCGTGGCGGAAACGGGCCTACGGTCGCATCAGATCTGGGGCCCAGGATTGGCGGAGGCGGGGAGGGAGTAATCTACGAAAGTCTCGATGGGAAAAGCGTCTATAAAGACTATGGTCCTTCATCCTTGACACCTCCCGCCGGCTACGCCGATAACGAAACCCTATGCTTGAATAACTATTATGGTGAGGGATTCGCAGCAACAATGTATGAAAATGGTCGCCGCTATTTAAAGATGGGGAAAATAGACGGGGCTGATCTGAGCAAATTTTCCAAGGGAAGTTTGCCTCCAGAGGCTAGTTCGTTACTTGATGATGTATTCCGGGAAATGGAACAGAAAAATATTTATCATAATGACCTGCAACTGAAGAATTTTATGTACTCCGCAAAGGATAATAAAATTTATCCAGTGGATTTGAATGCACTGGAACGTGAGGACCTTGGGGCAATACTCTTTAATATGTATAAGCGCAGTAAAGAAGAACTGCGTAAAGCCTATGAAACGCTGATCGTAAAGCCGTCTTGACGTCGAAATTACACTTGGGTTAACCAACCCCGCTGTTTATAACAGCAGGGTTTTTTAAAGTCTCAACCCATTTTCAGGTCGTATTCAATCGTTGTGATTGAAATCGCCTTCCGACACCAGCTCACTCAATGGCTTGCGCGGGCTCGGGGTTTCCCGGGCTTGCAGGTACTCGGCCAGGGTTGATTTGTCACCCAGTTTGCCAATCGCCACGGCCGCGTGCAGGGCGTAACCTTCTGGTATCTTCAGTTCCTTGCGGGTCAGCTCTTGGTCGAAACCGGCCATGCCGTGGGTGTGCCAGCCGCTGAGGCTCGCTTGCAGCGCCAAGTGGCCCCAGGCCGAACCGGTATCAAAGGTGTGCCACAGGGCCGGGGTTTCTTCGGTGGCGCCCGGTACCAGGAAGTCGGTTTTCGACGCTACGATTACCAGTGCCGAGGCATGCTGCGCCCAGCCACGGTTGAATTCGTTCAGCAGGCCCAGGAAACGTTCCCAGTTCGGCGTGTCGCGGCGCGCGTAGAGAAAGCGCCACGGCTGCGAGTTGTAAGCCGATGGCGACCAGCGCGCGGCTTCGAAGAAGCTCAGCAGGGTGTCCACCGGGATGCTCTCGCCGGTAAAGGCGCGCGGTGACCAGCGGTCGGTAAATTGTGGGTGGATCGGGTAGTCGGCGACGCGTGGGTTGCTGCTCATTGGGCTGATCCTGATGAAAAACCGGGGTTCAAAACTACTTCGCCGCCGGGTGGCTGACAAGTCTTGTTCTACCGGCAGTCGTAAGCGCTTGGCCCCGGGGCCCATGGGCACTAGACTGGCGGCCTTTTAACATACCGATACTGATGTAGAGCCATGGCCGCTAAAGTCGAACCTTTCTGGATCCGCAAAACCCTCGAACAACTCGATCAGGATGAGTGGGAGTCGTTGTGCGACGGCTGCGGCCTGTGCTGTCTGCAAAAGCTCGAGGATGAAGACGACAACAGCGTCTATTACACGCGCATCGCCTGCAAACTCCTGGACCTGAAAACCTGCCAGTGCACCGATTACCCCAACCGCCGGGACTCGGTGCCCGATTGCATCCAGCTCACCCCGGGCCAGGCCGACCAGTTCAAATGGCTGCCGCCTACCTGTGGTTACCGGCTGGTCAGCGAGCGCAAGGAGCTACCGCTTTGGCACCACTTGGTTTGCGGTGATCGCGACGTCGTGCACCAGCAACGCATATCCCAGTCCGGGCGCATGCTCAGCGAAGGCAGCGTGCCCGAGGATGACTGGGAGGATTACCTGATTTTCCGTGCGGGCTGAAAAGGAGTGTGTATGACGGTTGGAGCCAAGCTGGCGGCAAGCCTGCTGTTGCTCGCATTGAGTACGTCGGCGTGGGCTGCGAAGAAAGTCGACCTGGACTATCACGTCAAGCTGCTGCCCCAAAGTGATCAGGCAGAGGTGCGCTTGAGCCTGTCCCAGGGCTCGGCGGTGCGCAGCCTCAACTTCGACCTGGGTCGCGACGGCGACTACAGCGACTTCAAGGCCGATGGTCAATGGCAGGTGTTGCCCGGCAATACGCCGGGTGACAGCCGTGGCCTGTGGCAACCCGGCGCCGACAAGGCCAGCCTGACCTACCGTGTACGCCTGACCCACGCGCGCAAGAAAGGCGTTTACGAAGCACGCATGAGCCCGAGCTGGGCGCTGTTTCGCGGCGAAGACCTGGTGCCCGCCGCACGCCTGGATCAACAGGACGGCATTGAGCTGGTGTCGCGCCTGGTGTTTGAACTGCCCGCCGGCTGGAAAAGCGTCGAGACGTCCTGGCCGCGTATCGGCAAGAATAAATTTCGCATCGATAACGTTTCCCGCCTGTTTGACCGGCCTACCGGCTGGATGCTCGCCGGCAACCTGGGCAGCCGCCGGATGCGCCTGGGGGAAACCGAGATCACCGTGGCTTCACCTAAAGGCCAGGGTATGCACCGCATGGATGTGCTGACCTTGCTGACGTTTGTCTGGCCCCAAGTACAAGCGGCGTTCCCGCGGCACCCGGCAAAACTGCTGGTAGTAGGCGCCGGTGACCCAATGCGGCGCGGTGCTTACTCGGCGCGGGACTCGATCTACCTCAGCAGCCGTACACCGCTGGTCAGTGAAAACGGCAGCAGCCCGTTGATCCGCGAAGTGGTGCAGGCCATCGGTCGCTTCAACGACCATCAAGGCAGCGATTGGATTAGCGAGGGTTTGGCGCAGTATTACGCCATTGAACTGATGCGCCGTGCTGGCGGCATCAGTGACGATCGTTACGCCGCGATACAGGCCCGGCTGGCCAAGGAAGGCAAGGATGTGACCACCCTGCGGGTCGAGCACGCCAACGGCGCGACGGTGTCACGGGCGGTGGTGCTGTTGCAGGAGCTGGACCGCGAGATTCGTGTGAAAACCCACAACAAGCGCTCGCTGGATGATCTGACTCAGGCGCTGATGCGCTTGAACAGCATCAGCACAAAGGAGTTTGTGCAGTTGGGGGAGAGCATTATTGGCGAATCTTCGGTAGTGCTGGACACCAAGCTGCTGCACTGAAACCAATGTGGGAGCGGGCAAGCCCGCTCCCACATTTGATCGAGGTTAACCCGTGGTTTTGGTCGCTTTTTCGGCCGCCACTTCTGCCTTGGTCTTGAGGTTTTTCAATTCCTCACCGGCGCGTTCGATCTTGGTCCGCACGGTGTTCATCTCCTGGCGGCTGCGCTCCAGCAACTCTTTCGCCGAGCTGTGCCCGCTGATCCCGCGCGCCAGCGCCACGCCGCCAATCGCTACTTGGATCAAACCGAAAAAGCCGCCACGGCGCAGGCCTTTGCCCATCATCACTACACCGCCAGCCAGGGAACCGATGCGTTCCCAGCCCTGGACGTTTTGCGTGGGCTGGCTCTCCAACGGCGTGGACCGGATAACGGGTCGCAGGGTTTTGCTGTCGCTCATGATCTGTCTCCAACAAGGGCTTATTGATATGCAACTGACTGCACACAGGCCTCGGACGTTCCCAAAAAATCAGTACTTGGGACCCGAACGGGTGTTGTTGCCCTTGGCCAAGCGGTCGTAGAGCACCACGTTGACGGTGGCGGCGAGGTTCATGCAGCCGGTGGTCGGGATGTAGATCACGTCTTCACACCAGTCGCGAATCTCTTTATCCAGGGAGCCGTCTTCCGGCCCGAAGATATACAGCGCGCGGTCCGGGTGGGTGTACTCGGGGAGAGGGCGTGCGCCTTCCACCAGCTCGACGGCGACGGGGATGCAGCCCAGGGGCAGGATCTTTTTCAGGTCGTCGATACCGATCAGCGGAATGTCGTGGTGGACCTTCTTGGTGTCGGTAATAAAGTCCCGGGCCCGCTCATAGCGCTTGCCGGTGTAGAACACCGAGGCCACGCCGTAGCAGCCGGCGGCGCGCATCACCGAACCGACGTTTTCGGGGGATTTGGGGTTGTACAGACCGATGCAACTGTAGCGTTTATTGCCCACGGGAAAGGGTGCCTTCGAGAAAAGCCGCGATTATACGGCCTCGGGCTAATGTATTGCTTGGGCGATCGCTATCGCGGGCAAGCCCGGCTCCCACATTTGGAATGCATTCCCCTGTGGGAGCCGGGCTTGCCCGCGATGGGTCCTTCACATTCAGCGAAGATACTCAGTCGTCTTTCTTCATCAGCCCGGCCAGCGCCGCAAACGGGTTGTGGGTCGCCTTGGCAATCGTCGGGCTGCTGGTGGAGCCTTCGCCGAAATACTGCTGGTCGGTATAACGCGAGTGTTCGTTGTCGTGGCAATACAGGCAAAGCAACTCCCAGTTGGAGCCGTCCTGGGGGTTGTCGTCATGGTTGTGGTTGCGGTGGTGCACGGTCAGTTCGCTCAGGCGCTTGCCGGCGAATTCGCGGGCGCAGCGGCCGCACACGTGGGGGTACATCTTCAGGGCTTTGTCGCGGTAGCCCATTTCCCGGTCACGCTGGGCATCGGCGAGGATGCGGTCCAGCTTGGCGGTGTGGGAGGGCGGGTTGGTCGAGCTCATCATGGCTCCTGTCTTTTAGTGGATCACGGATAGCGTTGATTCTAGCTGCTTGCGCGGTAATTAGCCCTTGGCTTTTTCGGTTGTAGGACCGGCTGTAGGACCTGATTATTTGTAATTGAATGTTTGAGCCGGTCCCGAAAACACGCGGCCAAATCAACGTCGACTGCCCTGTCATAAAATGTGCGTAGGGTTGCAACTTCCCTGAAATTGTTCGTCGCCAAGCTGCCGCCCCTCACAACTAACGGGTCCGACCATGCAGTCGGAGCCTGACCAAGGGGAGGTTGAAATGTCGATATTTTCCGCACGTCTCACGCTGGGCGCCACTGCGCTGCTTGGTGCCGTCCAGGTGCTCGCCGGGACTGTCACTACGGACGGCGCCGATCTTGTCATCAAGACCAAGGGCGGCCTTGAGGTGGCAACCACGGATGATCAGTTCGCTTTCCAGATTGGCGGCCGCTTGCAGGCGGACTTCGATACCTTCGACGGGCTATACACCGAAAACGGTAGCCGCGCCGACGCTGCCTATTTTCGCCGCAGTCGCCTGGAAATGTCCGGCAAGGCCTATGGCGTCTGGGGCTACAATTTTGCCCTGGAGTTGAGTAGTACCGATACGCCGATCAAGGAGGCCACCATCCGCTATCTGGGGCTGGATCCGGTGAGGTTCAAGGTCGGCCGTTTCGACCCGGACTTCAGCCTTGAGGGCGCTACCAGTTCCAAGTGGACCACCGCGATCGAGCGCAGTGTGCTCAACGACCTTGCGCCTTGGGTCAGTGACCGCGACGAAGGCTCGGGGGCACAGGTGTCAGGGGGGACGGGAATGTTCTACGGCTCGGCGAGTGTCCTGCGCCCGTCTTCTAACAAAGACGCCGATGGCAAGGGCGCCAATAACTACAACCTGCGCTTGGTGTTTGCGCCTCTGGCGCGGCCGGGGCATGTCCTGCACTTCGGGCTGAGCTACGCCTACAGCGACGCCGAGAGTTTCGACGGAAGAATTCGCACCCGCCTGGGTGTTCGGGGCGTGTCGCAGACCACACACAACGGCAACCGTCCGGAACTGGCACCCAAGACCCTGGGTGCCTTTGACGGCGATTCGGCCGCCAGCTTGGAATTTGCCTACGCCGCCGGACCATTTTCCCTGCAAGGCGAGTATCTGCGGCGACAGTTGGTAGCCAAGTCTGGCGTCAGCAACCATGACCGTGATGCCACCGGCTACTACGGCCAGTTGGCGTATACCCTGACCGGCGAGGCGAGGGGCTATAAGCTCGACGGTGGTAAATTCGACCGGATCAAAGCGCAGGATAAACACCTCGGTGCCTGGGAAGTCTTCTATCGTTATGACCACCTCAATGTCCGGGAACACGATTTGTTGGATAACGCCGCCAAGGTGCACACCTTAGGTGTGAACTGGTACGCCAACGACGCAGTGAGAATCTCGGCCAACTACGTCAAGGCTTCGTCCGACGGCTTCGGGAACGCCGTCGGCGATCAGGACGGTGATGCCATGGCCTTGCGCGTGCAGTACGTGTTTTGAAGGATTGCCTCCATTGATTAAGGATTGAAATTCATGCGTTTGTTATTAGCCTTGCTGTTGTGCGCGAGCACCTTTCAAGCCCAGGCGTTCTCCACGCCCAAGCCGGGCCAGGTGATTGAGGTGGCACTGGAACAACTTCATCCGACCCAGGCGGTCATCGGCTTTGATCAGATCCATTACAAACTGGGGGCGTTTGCCGAATCACCCAAGTTGGTGTTCGACGAATATTGCGAAACCAATGGCCAGGGCGGCACCAAAAAGGTTCCCAAGGATGCGAACCTGCAGAATCCCGACAGCTTCACCTGCAAGGAGCCGGTGGGCGCTCATCCGGCGGACATGAAAACCGTGGTGGTCGGTCCTGCAGGCCAGTTGTACCTGACTGACGGTCACCACAGTTTCAGCACTTTGTGGGAACAGCCGGGCGCCGGGCCGCAGTTGAAGATGTGGGTAAGGGTGACGGACGATTTCAGCAATAGCCCGGACATGGCCACATTCTGGAAACGTATGGAACAAGGCCACAAGGTCTGGCTCAAGGACCGCAACGGCCAAGCCATAACGCCTGCGCAACTTCCCGCGCACTTGGGCTTCAAGAACCTGAGTGACGATTCCTTCCGCAGCCTGGTGTACTTCGCCCGCAAGGCGTCCTATGGCAAACCGAATTCGGGCGCGGTCGTGCCAGAATTTCTAGAGTTTTATTGGGGCAACTGGCTGCGGCCGCTGATTGACCTGCGCGCCTTCAACCTGAACAAGCAGGGCGGGTATCAGGATGCGATCAAAGCGGTTGCCCAGCGCATGGTCAGCCTGGCGCCGGATGCGCCGGTGGGAGACAGCGGCTTCAACGCCCGGCAACTCGGCGGTTTCACCACGCTGAATCGCAAAGAACTGAAGAGTACCTTCGAAACGAAAGTGCCCTACGTTATCGACAGTAGAAGCAAATAGTTGGCGGCTGGCGGGGGCGACCTTGTGTCGCTTCTGCAAAGCGTATAACGGCTAAATATACAGTAATGGTCGACCTGATATCGATATAAACACCGTTAATTAGATGAAATCTAAAAATAGTTAGAGCGGGCAAGAAAGTAGTGGACTAACTTTGTCAGCTTCTTTAGTGTGGCGTCTCCTGGCCCACTGTCAGGTGTTCAATGGCTCAGGTCTTTCCTGGCAACTGTTAGTTTCCCGTAAATCGGGATTTCCCTTCACGATTTCAACCCCTGTGGCTGACGTTGTGGCGTTTCAAATCAGAGTCGCTCGTCCAGAGCGTGCTGCTTCCAATGACCGAAACCGGGTTGGTTGAAGAGTCTGATGATCGTCTTGAAAATAATAAAAAAACCGACGAATTAACCTGTTCTTGTAAGTTTATAACTTGGGGCTTATGTCTTCGTGAGTTATAAATTTGTGGTGTCTGTTAATAAGTTCTGATGTTCATCTCGCTCCTATTCGCACTGCGTGAATATAACGACCGGCTTCAATTTAAAACATGCAATTTTTTGTAGAGGCTGTTGTGTCTAAAGGCGTTGTTCTGGCGGTTTCCGCTTCCTTCCTGTTTGGCGTGCTGTATTTCTTTACCTCCCTTCTTGAGCCCTTGAATGGTCAGCAGATATTTGGCTGGCGAATGCTCATTTCGTTGCCCTTCATGACGCTGCTGCTGGTCCTCTCCGGGGACTGGAAGTGGGTGCCGCTGATCTATAAACGGCTGCGGGAGAAACCCGCCCTACTGCCCTGTGTCGTGGTCACCAGTGCGCTGGTGGGGGTGCAGTTGTGGATATTCATGTGGGCGCCCCTCAATGGCCACGGCCTGGATGTGTCGCTGGGCTATTTCCTGTTACCGCTGACCATGGTCATCACTGGCCGCATCGTTTACGGCGAACGCCTTTCACATCTGCAAAAGATTGCCGCAGCGCTGGCGGCGGTGGGCGTGGCCAATGAGTTGTACCGCACGGGCGGGTTCTCCTGGACCACGCTGGTGGTGTGCGTGGGTTATCCAATGTATTTCGTGCTGCGTCGGCGCTGCGGGACCGACAACCTGGGCGGGCTGTGGCTGGATATGATGCTGATGATCCCGGTCGCACTGTGGTTCGTCGTGGGTGGTGAACCCATCGGCGAGACCCTGGCGCAGCGCCCGGCGCTCTATTGGCTGGTGCCACTGATGGGGTTGGTCAGCGCAGCGGCGGGTTATTCCTACATCATGGCCAGCCGGCTGTTGCCGTTCAGCCTGTTCGGTTTGCTCAGTTACGCGGAGCCGGTGCTGCTGGTGGCCGTGTCGCTGATGCTGGGAGACGCCCTCAAGCCGGGCCAGTGGATGACCTACCTGCCGATCTGGCTGGCGGTGGTGGTGTTGGTGCTGGAAGGCTTGAGGCATTTGAATCGACTGCGCCGGTCGATCTGACGGCAACCCACGCAGTTAATGCTTAGCCCTTGAGCTTTTCAGCAATCCAGATGGTATGCCGCGTGCCCTTGTTGCCATGGGCAAACACCTGCACTTCCTCGGCCTTGAAGCCGGCCTTGCGCAGTTTTTCGCTGAACTGTTTGTCGGCGCTGGCCGACCACACGGCCAGCACGCCCTTGGGCCGCAGGGCCTTGGCGCAGGCGCTGAGGCCGCCGGCGGAATACAGCCAACTGTTGGCTTTTTGCGTCAGGCCTTCGGGGCCGTTGTCGACGTCCAGCATGATCGCATCAAAGCCCTGGGGCTCGGCCTGCAGCACCTTGGCCACGTCTTCCAGGCGGATCACGGTGCGCGGGTCCAGCAGCGGGCGGCCGGACTTTTCCCCCAGCGGCCCGCGATTCCATTCCACTACGCCGGGCACCAGTTCGGCAACCACCACTTCGGCGGTTTTACCCAGGTGCTTGAGCGCCGCAGCCAGGGTAAAGCCCATGCCCAGGCCGCCAATCAACACCCTGGAGCCGGGCCGACCGGCGACTTTACGGCACGGAATCTCCGCCAGCGCATCCTCGGAACCGTGCATACGCGTGTTCATCAACTGGCCACCGTCACCGCCCTGAATCTTGATGACAAAATCCTCACCGTATTCGAACAGGCACAAGGCACCGCCGTTGTCGGGGATCGGAGTGGTGTCCAGCAGAACAAAACGTTTCATGGAAATCTCATTGGGAAGGGCATTCTTGCGCGGTTGGGAGTAGCCTTACGACTTTACGGTCAGGCCATGGAGCCATCGATGAAGTGCAGCATTCTAACGGTCATTGTGTGGAGCGCGCTCGCCCTTGGCGGTGTGGCCCAGGCTCAGGAGTCGCAAACCGTACCGATTACCCCCGCGCCCACGGCGGGTTCGCCGGGTACTGCAACGCCCACACCGTACCCGCAAGTCACACCACCGGCGACGCCAAAGGCGGCCGGCAGTGGTGAACCGTTGTTGGCGCCTATCGTGCTGCCCACGCCGCCGAAGGACCAGACAATCCCGGGCTTGCAGCAGAACGACATCAAGCCCAAGACCCCAGGCGGTTAAAACTGCTGGGACAGCAATTGCCCGTCCGCCATGCGCAGGCGCCTGGACAGGGCGATAGCAATCGCACGAATGATCTTGGCCGCGATTTTCGGTGCATCGTTGAGCATTTTTTCCAGGGAATCCTTGCCCAGGTTCAACAGCACGCAATCGCTGGCTGCCACACAGCTGGCGGACCGGCGCTCGCCATCCAGCACGGCCATCTCGCCGAAGGCCCGTCCACTGCGCAAGGTGGCGATGGTCAGCCGCTGACCTTCATGGTTGGTCTTCTGCACCGCCACCTGGCCTGAGTGGATGATGCACATGAAGGTGCCGGCGTCGCCCTCGAGGAATATCACTTCATCGCGAGCAATGGTGCTGATATTGAAATAGCCCGCCGCTACGTGGAAGTCTTCCGGCAGCAACGGGTCGAACAGGCCGCAATCCATCAGCATGTCGCGGATTTCGTTATTGAGTAAGGTCGGTTCTGGCATGAGGCTTACAGTCTTCGTCCATAAATCGTGCAGGGCGCGCGCCCGGCGGTCAGGTGTTCAGACCCGTCCGCCAGGCGGAGTTCCTTAAATCAGCCCCAGCGCCTTGAAAACAAATGCATATTCGAGTGCTACGTCACGTAATCCCTGGTAACGCCCACTCATGCCGCCATGGCCTGCGCCCAGTTCGGTCTTGAGCAGCAGCAGGTTATCGTCGGTCTTGGTATCGCGCAGCTTGGCCACCCACTTGGCCGCTTCCCAATATTGCACGCGGCTGTCGTTGTAGCCGGCGATCACCAGCGTCGCAGGGTAAGCCTGGGCGCTGACGTTTTCGTACGGCGCGTAGGCCTTGATCCGTTCATACACCTCGTGCTCCTCAGGGTTACCCCATTCGTCGTACTCGGTGATGGTCAGCGGCAATTCAGGGTCGAGCATGGTGTTGAGCACGTCGACGAACGGCACTTCGGCAATCGCCGCCTGGAACAGCTCTGGGCGCTGATTGAGCACTGCGCCGATCAACAGGCCGCCGGCGCTGCCGCCGCTGATAGCCAGTTGCTTGGAGGTGGTCAGGCCCTGGGCGATCAGGTGTTCGGCGCAGGCGATAAAGTCGCTGAAAGTGTTTTGCTTGTGCTCCTGCTTGCCTGCGCGGTACCAGGCTTCGCCCAGTTCGCCGCCGCCGCGCACATGGGCAATGGCGAAGGCCACGCCACGGTCCAGCAGGCTCAGGCGGGCGTGGGAGAACCACGGGTCGAGGCTCTGGCCATAGGCACCATAGCCGTACAGGTAGAGCGGCGTTGGCTTACCCAACTGGTCGCGGCGGACTACAAGGCTGATCGGCACCTGAGTGCCATCGGCCGACGTCGCCCACAACCGTTGGCTGACGTAGTCGTCGGCGTTGAATACGCCCAGTACCGGGGTTTCCTTGAGCACCTGTTGTGCGCCGCTGGCCAGTTCCAGCTGACGGACCTGGGCCGGGCGGTTCAAGGCTTCATAACGCAGGCGGATCTTGTCGCTGACAAATTCCAGACTGTTTTGCACATAGAGGCTGTAGGCCGCATCCGGTAATTCCACCCGATAAGCGGCCTGGCCTTGTGGGCGCACTTCGATGATCGGCAAACCACCGATCCGCAAACTCAGGGTCATGGCCCGGGCGTTGAGGCTCACGCCATCCAGCATCACTGCGTCGTCGTGGGGGATCAGGTTCTGCCAGTCGTCCTGGGTCGGCACGCTGCCGGTGTCGGCGGCCTGGAACAGGGCGAAGTTGATGCCGTCTCGGTTGCTGCGGATAAACCAGGTCCACTGGTCGTCCAGCTTGCCGTGGTCGACGTCATACTCATGGCCTTCGACCCGTGGTGCCAGGCAGGTAAACGCCTGCTGCGGCTGCTCGGCGTCCAGGGCCCAGATTTCGCTGGTGGTCTTGCTGCCCAGGGCCAGCAGCAACTGGTGCTCGGAACTTGAGCGGTAGCAGTGCAGGAAGAAACGCCCGTCGGGCTCGTGGAACACTTCTTCGGCGGCGGTGCCGTCCAGGCGATAGCGATACAGCTTGTGCGGGCGGTGGGTGTCGTCCAGTTCAGTGAAGAACAGGGTCAGGCTGTCATTGGCCCAGGTCATGCTGCCGTCGCAATCTTCGAACTCCAGTTCGCTGACCTTGCCGGTGGCCAATTCCTTCACGTAGAGGGTGTAAATCTCTTCGCCATTGGTGTCCAGGCTGTAGGCCAGGCGCTGGTGGTCCGGGCTGATGCTGAAGGCACCAAGGGAGAAAAAGCCGCCATTGGCCAGCACGTTCGGGTCGAGCAGCAGCTCTTCCGCGCTTTCGTCGACCTGTTGGCTGTCATCCGCCGGGCGCGGGCAGCGGTAGTGGCGGGCGTATTCGTCGCCGGCGGTGGTGCGGGTGTAATACAGGTACGGGCCCCAGGGCGAGGGCAGGGACAGGTCGGTTTCGAGGATGCGGCCCTTGATCTCTTCGAACAGGGTCTCGCGCAGCGCCTGTTGGTCGGACAGTTGAGCGTCTTGCCAGGTATTTTCCGCCTTGAGGTAATCGAGCACCTCGGCGCTGTCCCGCGCTTGCAGCCAGGCGTACGGGTCGGTGCCTGGGGCCTTGCGGGCGATCGGGGCGGCAGTGATGTGGGTCGATGGGGGCATGGATCACTCTCTGTCTGGCGGTTGGCCGACGGCATTGCAGCCTCGGCACTGAAAAGCCGTTATCATAGCGGCCTGTTTGCCTACCTTGCCATGGACACCATGACCGAGAACGACTATCTGATCGCTTGGGGCCTCTACGCCTTCGCAGCCCTGGGTTGCCTGCTGGTGTGGTTTGCCATGACCCGCTGGATGTGGCGCTGGCTGCGCGAGCCGCTGCGGTTGCTGATGGCGGTGCTGCTGTTCAGCCCGACCATTGTCGACCCGGTGAAGACCCAGTTCGCCCCGGCCGTCGCCATCACCGCCCTGGACCTGGTACTCAAGGTCGGCAACAACGCCTGGCGGGCGATTTCCGATTTGTTCATGTACTCCATGATCGCGTTTGGCGTGTACCTGGTGTTTGTGCTGATCCGCTGGCCCATCGAGCGTGCCTCCAGGGCCCGCCGGGAGCAGAAGGCCGCCGCTGCGGCAGCCGCTGCCGCCGAGCCGGATGACGACGAACCCTTCGCCGATGAGCGATACGGTCGCCCGGCCCCTGTCAGCGGTATGCGGGTCGAACCGCGCCTTTAACGTTGTACGCCCTGTATCGAGAAGCCTGGCATGTGTGAATTATTGGGCATGAGTGCCAACGTACCGACCGATATCGTCTTCAGCTTTACCGGGCTGATGCAGCGCGGCGGACGTACCGGCCCCCACCGCGACGGTTGGGGCATCGCCTTCTACGAAGGCCGCGGCCTGCGGTTGTTCCAGGACCCGGCGGCCAGCAGCGAATCGGAAGTCGCGCTGCTGGTGCAGCGTTATCCCATCAAGAGTGAAGTGGTGATTGGCCATATCCGCCAGGCCAATGTCGGCAAGGTGTGCCTGTCCAATACCCACCCGTTCGTGCGTGAACTGTGGGGCCGCAACTGGTGCTTCGCGCATAACGGCCAACTGGCGGACTTCAACCCCCGCGCCACGTTCTACCGCCCGGTGGGCGATACCGACAGCGAAGCGGCGTTCTGCGATTTGCTCAACCGTGTCCGCGAAGCGTTTCCGGAGCCGGTGGACATCGAACAGGTGCTGCCGGACCTGATCGCCGCCTGCAGCGAATACCGCAGCAAGGGCGTGTTCAATTGCCTGCTCAGCGACGGTGACTGGCTGTTCTGCTATTGCTCGACCAAACTGGCACAGATCACCCGGCGTGCGCCGTTTGGCCCCGCGCGGTTGAAAGATGTCGACGTGATCGTCGATTTTCAGGCCGAAACCACGCCTAATGATGTGGTGACGGTGATTGCCACCGAACCCCTGACCGAAAACGAGACCTGGACCCGCTACGAACCGGGCCAGTGGAGCCTGTGGCGACGCGGTGAATGTGTCAGCCAAGGCAAAACGGAATAAGGACGTCGAATATGTTGCTCAGCTATTTGCGACTGGTGTTGTTTGCCGTGGGTCTGTTGGTCGGTGTGCAGGTACCGGGGTTTATCAGTGACTACGCCAAGCGCGTCGAAGCCCACCTGATCGAGGCCCAGACCGGCCTGCGTGGCTTTGATGCCACGGCGCAGCAGTTCTTCAACGGTGACTTGCAGGCGTTGGTGGCCCATTACCGTGCCAGTGACGACCCGGTGTTTCGCAGCGATGCCAACAGCCTGGGCACGTTGCTCGACCGCCAGGTGGCGCTGGATAAACAGTTCCAGGCGATGCAGGGCCCGTGGTACATCCGCGCGCTGCAAGTGGCCGTGGCCGCCGACCCGGCGATTCGCCAGGAAACCTGGAACGGCTACAGCTATATGCTGTTGCTGACCCCGGAAGCCATGGGCTGGGGCCTGGGCGGCGCGATGCTGTTGTCGTTTGGCCTGGAATGCCTGTTCCGCCTGATCGACTGGGTGGTGTTGGGCGGCAAGCGCCTGCGCCAGAGCCGGCCGATTGAAGAGCGGGACTTGAAGGGGCTGTAAGGCCGATCACACTCCGGTCGAGGATTTGCTCAACACCATCAAGTCCTCGCCGACCTTCTGCGCATACCGCCCCACCACGCTCTGGCACAGCGCCACAATCTCCTCCACCAATTCCACGCCCACTCGCCACGACACCACCACCTGCAGGTTCGGCGGTCGTTGTTCCATGGGCAGCATGGTCAATTCTCCTCGTGCCAGCTCTTCACTGACCAATACGGGCGGGAACGCACCAATCCCGAACCCGTCCCGCAGCAGGCGAGTGATCGCTGACACCGAGTTCACACAGTTCATCCGTGGGGCGGATACGCCGTTAGCCTGCATCAGGCTGAGCACATCCTGGTGCGGACAGGAGTTTTTCGAGTAGGTGATGATGCGCTCCTGGGCCAGTTCGGCGAGGGACGCGTAGTCACGGTTGTAGATCGAGTGGCTGGCGACGATCCAGCCCATTGGGTGGCTGGCCAGTTCCAGGCTGCGCAAGGTTTCCTGGCGCAGCAGGTCGGTTTGCAGGATCAGGTCGAGAAAGCCTTTTTGCAACTGATCGCAGAGGTTCAGCGCGGTATCGGCGACCAACTCGATTTCTACCCGCGGAAAGTTGTCCGTCAGTTCTGCCACCAGCGCGCTCAGCCAGGTGTGGATCACCGTGTCCATCACCCCGATGCGGATGCGCCCGACCTTGCTGCTGGTGGTTTCCAGGGACTGCTTGAGCCCTTGCATGGTCGCCATCATCTGCTCGGCATAATCGAGCACCTTCAAGCCTTCCGGCGTCAGGCTCACACCTCGGGAATCGCGCAGGAACAGCTTCACCTCCAATTCGCTTTCCAACACGGCGATGCGGCTGGAGATCGAGGCCTGGGTAGTGAACAGCTTCTCTGCCGTGAGGCGAAAGCTCTTGAGCTTGGCCACCCAGACGAAGGTTTCGAGGAACTTCAAATTCATGGGATCAACTTTTCTTATGCATGGATTGTTTTTTATTAGTTGGACGCAGCGTGCCGCAACCGCCAAAAATCGAGCTGTCTCACGATAAGCGTCGTTGGGGCTCGGGACAACATCGTTGCGAGATCTTGGTAAAAGATCCCACACTACAAAAAAATAAAGCCTACAGGAGCCCTACCGTGAGCCGCCTGCTATTGAACTGCGACATCGGCGAAAGCTTTGGCAACTGGACCTTGGGTCTGGACGCCGAGGTCATGCCGTTCATTGACTGCGCCAACGTTGCCTGCGGTTTTCATGCGGGCGACCCGAGCATCATGCGCAAGACCGTCAGCCTGGCCTTCGAGCATGGCGTGCAGGTGGGTGCGCACCCGGCGTACCAGGACCTGGTGGGTTTCGGCCGCCGTTCCATGGCCTACACCCCACAGGAAATCCAGGACCTGTTGCATTATCAGATTGGCGCCCTCGACGGCATTTGCCGGGCTCAGGGTGGGCGGGTCAGCTACGTCAAACCCCATGGTGCGATGTACAACGACATGATGGCCAAGCCGGCGCAATTGCGCGCGGTGATCCAGGCCGTGGCGGCCTACGACGCCAGCCTGCCCTTGATGCTGATGGCCACCCGCGACAACAGCGCCGCCCAGGCCCTGGGTGACGAATATGGCGTGACCCTGTGGTTCGAAGCCTTCGCCGACCGTGCCTATGACAGTGCCGGGCATCTGGTCTCCCGCCAGTTGCCGGGGGCGGTGCATCACGATCCGGAAAAGATCATCCAGCAAGCCTTGATCATTGCTCGCGGTGAGCACCTGGTCGCCAGCGACGGCAGCCCGCTGCACCTGCAGGCCAATACGTTGTGTGTACACGGCGATAACGCCAGCTCGGTGGCCGCCGTGCAGCGCATCCGCGAGGCGTTGACCCCAGCATGAAACCACGGATTGAAGTCGTAGCCATCGACAGCCTGATGGTGCGCCTGTTTGATGTGATCGCCGAAGACAACATGCCCTGGATGCTCGCCGCCACCCGCCGTTTGCGGGAAGGTTTTGGCGCGGCGCTGGTGGACCTGGTGCCGTCCTACACGACCCTGATGGTGCATTACGACCTGATGGCGCTGAGCCCGGCCCAGGCGCGGGAGCTGATCGATCAGGCGCTTAAAGCACTGCAACCAGAGCCCAAGGGGAGCGGGCAATGCCATGTGTTGCCGGTCTGGTATGACTTGAGTGTCGGCCCCGAGCTGCCGTTACTCGCCCAGCGCAGTGGGCTGGCGGTGGAGGAGGTGATCCGCCGCCACAGCCAGCACGAGTACCAGGTCTTCGCCTTGGGCTTTGCCCCGGGGTTTGCCTTTATGGGCCTGGTGGACGAACTGCTCGCAGCACCTCGGCTCAATACGCCGCGCAAGCGGGTGGCGGCGGGCAGCGTGGGGATCGCCGAGCGGCAAACGGCGGCCTATCCGGTGGTATCGCCGGGCGGCTGGAACCTGATCGGCCGCACACCGGCCAAGCTGTTTGATCGAGAGCGCGAGGGCTACAGCCTGATGCAGCCGGGGGACACCGTGCGTTACGAAGCGGTCAGCCATAGCGAATTCATCAACCTGGGTGGCGATGACACACCGTTGGAGGCCCAGGCATGAGCCGCTTGTTGATCGAGGCCAGCACCCCGCTGTGCCTGTTGCAGGACGCCGGACGTTTTGGTGTGAGGCATTTGGGTGTGACCCAGGGCGGCGCACTGGATTGGGTGTCGATGTCGTGGGCCAATTGGATGCTGGGCAACTCTCTGGATGCGCCTGTGGTGGAAATCACTTTGGGTGGTTTCACCGTGCAGGCCGAGGATTACTGTCTGCTGGCATTGGCCGGGGCGGATTTGGGCGCTTATGTCGATGAAAGAGCGATCAGCCCGGGGCGCACCTTTATTCTGCAAAAAGGCCAGCGATTGCGTTTTACCCAGCCGTTCAGCGGCGCGCGGGCTTACCTGGCCGCGCCGGGCGGGTTTGATGCGCCGCAGGTTCTGGGCAGTTGCGCCACGGTGGCGCGTGAAGAACTGGGTGGGCTGGATGGCTTTGGCCGCGCGCTGGCGGAGGGCGGGCAACTGGCGTACTCAGGTGTGGGCGGCGCGATGCGGGAGTTGTCCGCCGGGCAATTGCCGAAACTGGATTCGAAGGCGCCACTGGAGGTCATCCTCGGGGCGCAGATCGGCCAGTTCGGCGGGCAGAGTCTGTTTGATGTGTTCAACAGCGAATGGACCCTCGACAGCCGCGCCGACCGCATGGGCATGCGCTTGTTGGGTACGCCGCTGGAATATCAGGGGCCGTCTCTGATTTCGGAAGGCATCCCGCTGGGCGCGATCCAGGTGCCACCGGATGGGCAGCCGATCGTGTTGCTCAATGACCGGCAGACCATTGGCGGTTATCCGCGACTGGGGGCGTTGACGCCATTGGCGCTGGCACGGCTGGCCCAGTGTTTGCCGGGGGAGAAAGTGAGGTTGGCGCCGGTGGTGCAGGAGACGGCGCATCGGCAGCAGGTGGAGTATTTACGCCGCTTCGCCAGAAACTAAAGGCCACCGCAGGACAAAGTGTGGGAGCGGGCTTGCTCGTGAAGGCGGTGTATCAGCCAATATATCCGGTGACTGACACCGCGCTTTCGCGAGCAAGCCCGCTCCCACATTTGTTCGTGGTTGCCTGGGAAACGGGTTACTTCGACAAAAAGCGCATCCCTTCCTCAAGCCCACGCAACGTCAACGGAAACATCTGGTCCTCGATCAAGTCCCGAACAATCCCGGTGGACGCTGTATAGCCCCAAGTATCTTTCGGATACGGATTAATCCAGATCAGCTTTTTGTACTTCTCCATGAACCGCTGCATCCACACATAGCCTGGCTCTTCATTCCAATGCTCGACGCTGCCGCCGGCCTGGGTGATTTCATACGGCGCCATGGCCGCATCACCGATAAAGATCACTTTGTAGTCGGCGCCGTACTTGTGCAGCAAATCCTGGGTCGAGGTGCGTTCCGAACCCCGGCGCATGTTGTTCTTCCACACCGATTCATAAATGAAGTTGTGGAAGTAGAAATACTCCAAGTGCTTGAACTCGGTCTTGCACGCTGAGAACAGCTCTTCGCAGGTCTTCACATGGGCATCCATCGAGCCGCCGATGTCGAACAGCAACAGCAGCTTGATGGTGTTACGCCGCTCCGGGCGCATCTGGATATTCAGCAACCCGGCATCCCGCGCCGTATGGTCGATGGTGCCGTCGATGTCCAGCTCTTCCGCCGCCCCCTGACGCGCGAACTTGCGCAGGCGGCGCAGGGCGATCTTGATGTTGCGGGTGCCTAGTTCCACCGAATCATCGAGGTTCTTGTACTCGCGCTGGTCCCAGACCTTGACCGCCTTGCCCTGACGTTTGCCGGCATCACCCACGCGAATGCCTTCGGGGTTGAAACCGCCGGAGCCGAACGGGCTGGTACCGCCAGTGCCGATCCATTTATTACCGCCGGCGTGGCGTTCCTTTTGTTCTTCGAGGCGTTTCTTGAATTCTTCGATGAGCTTGTCGAGGCCGCCGAGGGACTGGATCTGCGCGCGCTCTTCGTCGGTCAGCGAGCGTTCGAATTCCTTGCGCAGCCAGTCTTCGGGGATCAGTGCCTGCAGGTGATCGTCGAGTTTTTCCAGGCCGTTGAAGTAGGCGCCGAAGGCCCGGTCGAACTTGTCGAAATGCCGTTCGTCCTTCACCAGGATCGCACGGGCCAAGTAGTAAAACTCGTCCATGTCGGCGAAGGTCACCCGCTGTTTCAGCGCGTTGATCAGGTCCAGCAGCTCACGCACCGACACCGGCACCTTGGCTGCACGCATTTCATTGAACAGGTTGAGCAGCATGGCAATCGCCCTTATCGGTTACCGCGACGGCTCATGAACGCCAGGCGCTCCAGCAACTGCACGTCTTGCTCGTTCTTCACCAGGGCACCGGCCAGGGGCGGGATGGCTTTGGTAGGGTCGCGCTCGCGCAGTACCGCTTCGCCGATGTTGTCGGCCATCAGCAGCTTGAGCCAGTCCACCAGTTCGGAGGTGGACGGTTTTTTCTTCAGGCCCGGGACTTTACGCACGTCGAAGAACACATCGAGGGCTTCGCTGACCAGGTCTTTCTTGATGTCCGGGTAGTGCACGTCGACGATCTTTTGCAGGGTGGTGCGGTCCGGGAAGGCGATGTAGTGGAAGAAGCAGCGGCGCAGGAATGCGTCCGGCAGCTCCTTCTCATTGTTGGACGTAATGATGATGATCGGGCGCTTCTTGGCCTTGATGGTCTCGTCGATTTCGTAGACGTAGAACTCCATCTTGTCGAGTTCTTGCAGCAGGTCGTTGGGGAATTCGATGTCGGCCTTGTCGATTTCATCGATCAGCAGGATGACCCGCTCCTCGGACTCAAAGGCTTCCCAGAGTTTGCCCTTTTTCAGGTAGTTGCGCACGTCGTGGACCTTGTCCACGCCCAGCTGCGAGTCCCGCAGGCGGCTGACCGCGTCGTACTCGTACAGGCCCTGATGGGCCTTGGTGGTGGACTTGATGTGCCAGGTGATCAGCCTGGCGCCAAAGGACTCGGCCAGTTGCTCGGCGAGCATGGTCTTGCCGGTGCCCGGTTCGCCCTTGACCAGCAGTGGCCGCTCCAGCGTGATGGCGGCGTTGACGGCCAGTTTCAGGTCATCGGTGGCAACGTAGGCCTGGGTGCCTTCGAACTTCATCTATCAATCCTCGAACGTGACGCCGAACGGTCCGAGACCGAAGCGGGCGAGTAATCAGCTTGCCCCGACTATACCGCGCAGCCCCGGCGACTGTGAACGCAGACGGGCTATTCAGTCTCTGAATTGTAGGAGCGAGCTTGCTCGCGAAAAACGTCAACGATGACGCGTGCATTCTGAATAAACGCGGCGCATTGGGGCTTTTCGCGAGCAAGCTCGCTCCTACAGGGGCCAATGTTTCAGTCTGCGCTGGGTTTGGGCTGTTCGTAGCGGGCGTTGAAGGCCTGGACGAAACCATTGCGCAAAATCTGCAAAAATGCCTGGAACGCGCTGATATCTTGCTGGTGAACGTTGCCACTCAGCTCCACGCGGGTGGCGAACTGGTTTTTACGCTGGTTCTTCAGCACCGTTTCGCTGACGCCGACCACCGCCTCCCAGATCGAACGGAAGATGCCCTTGTCCTTGTTCTCGACATCCTGCTGCCAGTTGAACACCTCGACATCCCGCAGCAAGGGCTTGATGTAGCCGGTCAATTGGCCTTTTTCAGCCTGGGCTTCCACCACCAGGTCGCCGTTGCCGGCACTGAAATCGAACTTGCCGTAGGCCGAGGCGAAGTCATTCATGCGCTTGAGTTCGATATCCCGGGCCCGGAAACGGAATTCGAAGTTTTCGAAATTGCTCAAGGGGTCGAACGTGGCGGTGGCTTCCAGCGGCGCCTGGCCCAAAAACAGCGCCTTGCCGTCGAAGCGCGCGTCGCGCTGGCCTTTGACGTCCACCACATTGGTCAGGTTGTAGAAGCTGGCGTTGACCTGGGTCGCGTACATATTGACCGGTGGTTTCGAGCTGAAGTTGTGGAAGGCGATTTTCCCGTCGTCGATGCGCACCTCGTTCAGGGTGATCGGCAACAGCTTGCTCAGTTGGGCCCGCCAGTCGGTGCCTTGACCTGTCTGGGATGCCTGCTTGTTGGTGCCGCCGTCGACGAAGTTCAGCTCCGGCTTGATGAACTGTGCCTCCGCCACCACTGCATGGTCGTACCACAGCGAATGCCAACTTACCGACAGGTCGATCACCGGCGCCTTCACGAACGGTACCGGCACCTTGCCGTCGACCTTGACGATCTGCAACCCGTTGATTCGATAGGCGCCGCGCCACAGCGCCAGGTCGACATCGGTGACCTGGCCGCGGTAATCGCCCATGTCGGCGAGTTTGTCATTCAGGTAATTGCGCACCAGATAGGGCAGGGCGATATCCAGGACGACCAGCAGTACCACGACCCCGACAAGGGTCCAGAGCGGCCAACTGTAGCGACGTTTCATAGGAATTTTCTCCATCCGTGTAGGCGATTGACTCCTACAGCCGCTGGACGTTCGCTTGACTGGACGCTTCGCAACACGAGGCATACCCTTGGGACCTTCCTGAAATTGCCTTAAGGACCCGTTATGAGCCGCATTTTTGCAGACAACGCGCACTCCATCGGTAACACGCCCCTGATTCAGATCAACCGCATCGCCCCGCGTGGCGTGACCATCCTGGCCAAGATCGAAGGGCGTAACCCGGGGTATTCGGTGAAGTGCCGGATTGGCGCAAACATGATCTGGGACGCCGAAGGCAGCGGCAAACTCAAACCGGGCATGACCATTGTCGAGCCGACTTCCGGCAATACCGGGATCGGCTTGGCGTTTGTTGCCGCCGCCCGTGGCTACAAGCTGTTGCTGACCATGCCCGCCTCTATGAGCATTGAGCGACGCAAGGTGCTCAAGGCCCTCGGCGCCGAACTGGTGTTGACCGAGCCGGCCAAGGGCATGAAGGGCGCGATCGAAAAAGCCGGCGAAATCCTCGCCAGCGACCCGGCCAAGTATTTTATGCCGGCCCAGTTCGAAAACCCGGCCAACCCGGCGATCCACGAGAAAACCACCGGTCCGGAAATCTGGAATGACACGGATGGCGCGGTAGACGTGCTGGTGGCGGGCGTGGGCACTGGCGGCACCATCACTGGTGTGTCGCGCTATATCAAGAACACCCAGGGCAAGCCTATCTTGTCGGTCGCGGTGGAACCGATCAGCTCGCCGGTGATTACCCAGGCGCTGGCCGGTGAAGAGATCAAGCCCAGCCCCCACAAGATCCAGGGCATTGGCGCCGGGTTTGTGCCGAAAAACCTCGACCTCTCGATGGTCGACCGGGTCGAACTGGTCAGCGACGAAGAGTCCAAGGCCATGGCGTTGCGCTTGATGCAGGAGGAGGGAATTTTGTGCGGTATCTCCTGCGGCGCGGCAATGGCCGTGGCGGTGCGCCTGGCAGAGAAGCCGGAAATGCAGGGCAAGACCATCGTGGTGGTACTGCCGGACTCCGGTGAACGTTACCTGTCGAGCATGTTGTTCGCCGATTTGTTTACCGATCAGGAAAACCAGGCTTGATTCAAATCAGCGCGATAGCGCGGCCCTTATGCATAATTGGCCCGTTATCGCGCACCGCTAGATGCTGATTGTTGGAGTGCGCGGGTTTTTCCCGAGGCCCGGAGTGTTTATCATGGCCGGCTGCTACGTCTGGTTTCCCCATAACGGGAGGCTAATGGCCAGACGCCTATTTCCAGGAGTTGCTGCATGACCTTTTCTTTGGCCGCCAAACTGTCGGTGTTGCTGCTGTTCATCGGCAGCACGCTGTATGTGCATTTGCGTGGCAAGGCCCGTTTGCCGATGTTGCGTCAGTTCGTCAACCATTCGGCGCTGTTCGCCCCGTATAACGCCTTGATGTACATCTTTTCCGCCGTGCCGTCCAAGCCGTACCTGGACCGCAGCAAGTTTCCGGAGCTGGACGTGCTCAAGGACAACTGGGAAGTGATTCGCGAAGAGGCCATGCACCTGTTTGACGAGGGCTACATCCGCGCAGCCGAGAAGAACAACGACGCCGGTTTCGGTTCGTTCTTCAAGAAGGGCTGGAAGCGGTTCTACCTCAAGTGGTACGACAAACCGTTGCCGTCGGCTGAATTGCTGTGCCCGAAAACCGTGGCCCTGGTCAGCAGCATTCCCAACGTCAAGGGTGCGATGTTTGCCCTGTTGCCCGGTGGTAGCCACCTCAACCCGCACCGTGACCCGTTTGCCGGTTCCCTGCGTTACCACCTGGGGCTGTCCACGCCCAACTCCGACGACTGCCGCATCTTCGTCGACGGCCAGGTGTATGCCTGGCGTGACGGTGAAGACGTGATGTTCGACGAGACCTACGTGCACTGGGTGAAGAACGAAACCGAGCACACCCGGGTGATCCTGTTCTGCGACATCGAACGCCCGCTGAGCAGCCGCGTGATGACGCGCATCAACCGTTGGGTCAGCGCCCAGTTGGGCCGCGCTACCGCGCCGCAGAACCTGGATGATGAACGCGTTGGCGGGATCAACCAAGCGTATGCCTGGAGCAAGCGCTTCAGCGACAGCTTCAGCGGCGTGGTCAAGCAGTGGAAGCGCAAGCATCCGAAGGCTTATCGCATCCTGCGGCCGGTGTTGGCGGTGGTGGTGCTGACGGCGTTGGGGTATTGGTTGTTTGGTTAAGGCTTTTACAGGCATAAAAAAACCGCTCGATTGAGCGGTTTTTTTATGCTTTTGATTTGTCGGGGTTGCCCGCTAATAGGCTGGGCTCATCAACACTGGTCGTCATGGCTGCACTGAGAAAACGACGCTGATTGGCGGTGAGTGCTGGTGCTCCAGGCTCTTTTATTAGCTTCGATGATGATTTCTGGGTGACGGAGTTTTTAGGAGCTGCTCTCATATTAGCCTCCACTGTTGATCAATAATTGAGCATGGTTACGATGCTAAGCCTTCTCTACTGCTATCACAAGCCTTCCTTGGGAGTCGAAGTCAAAGCCTAGATTTCTATAGACGGGAATTGCACCAGGCGCGGGTTCTTGAATCTCTATCCACTGACTGCCAATGATCTGTGCGTAATGATCAACGGCGATCATCGTCAGCGCAGCAATACGGCTTTTCAGTGGATGGGTTTTTCCGGGTTTTCCTTCTAGGCGGATGATTTTGATCCGCAACCGACTTTGATTTGGGTTGGCAAAGCACAATCCACATAATTCGACGTCGAACCAAATGGACAGGTCAAACGCCAGTGGCTCATGCGCTTTCCACGTTGCAATCTCCTCCCAGTAAAAGTGTGGGGCCTCATCCCATTCTTGATAGGCAATCAATGCCTCGGTGTTGATGGGCTCAAATCGTACCTTGGTCAAGTCGACGTCATTGCTTTCATCCTGTTTAAGGGCTTCGTACCACTGCCTTGTAGAGGCTTTCGCAAGGTGTAGCGCCTTTGAGCGGTATAACTGATAGCGCAGAGAATCGCGTTTTTTTGGCATTGGTCATCATGAGTTAAAAGCCCCCCGGATTCGGAGCGGATTGGTTTTTCCCAAGGCTAGTGGCGTTGACCCAAGCTGTCCTTACTGGCCTTTTGGCGAAGTCATTGCAAAGCATGTCCCCAGCTGGTTATAGTCGGCCACAGGTGTTCTCAGACACCTTGTTTATCCCCTCAAAAAAGATCAGCACATGCCAGCTTCCTTGCGCATAGCGGTAGTCGATTCAGCGGTCAACGCTGCGGTCGTGCCGTGCGGGAGCCAGCAGCCTGCGCAGATCAGTCACTACCCCCCACCTGTCAGTAGCACGCCGGTGTACGCAGTCGTATCACCGCCGGGTGTTGGCATTTCGGGCTGATCAGCTGATTGCTGTTTCCCTGTGCCCGGCTGAAATAACCTACTGAATTTCAGCCTTTGCTGAGTTGGCTTTTTGCCTGATTACAGGTGGTATCCATGTCTGTTCTTTCGAAACAATCCGTGGCCGCGGCGGCCTCGACGAGCCTGTTTGTCTTGCTGTGGAGCAGCGGGGCGATTTTCTCCAAATGGGGCCTGGCCCACGCTTCGCCCTTTGCGTTTTTGCTGATCCGTTTTGCCATCGCCCTGGCGGGGTTGGTGATACTGGTTCCGATCCTCAAGCTGAAGTTGCCGCGCCCTGGCAGGCCGATGCTCTACGCGGCGGCCACCGGGCTGGTGCTTTTGGGGGCCTACCAGATTTTCTATCTGCTGGCCCTGGACCTCAAAGTCACCCCCGGCATGATGGCAACCATCATGGGTGTGCAGCCGATCCTGACCGTGGTGTTGATGGAGCGTCAGCGTTCCTGGAGCCGGATGTTCGGCCTGGCGCTGGGGTTGGCGGGGTTGATCATGGTGGTGTATCAGGGCATCGGCATGTCCGGCATGTCCCTGGCGGGCATGCTCTTTGGCCTGTTGGCCCTGGCCAGCATGACCTTTGGCTCGATCATGCAGAAGCGCATCACCGATAACCCGCTGGGCACGCTGCCGGTGCAGTACCTGGCCGGCTTGTTGTTGTGCTCGGTGTTTGTGCCGTTCCAGCCGTTCCACTTTGAACACAGCAGCGGCTTTTTCGTGCCGGTACTGTGGATGGGCTTGGTGGTGTCGCTGCTGGCGACGCTGTTGCTGTACCGGCTGATCGCTAGGGGCAACCTGGTGAATGTCACCAGTTTGTTCTATCTGGTGCCCGCGGTGACGGCGGTGATGGATTACCTGATCTTCGGCAACAAGCTGGCAATCCTGAGCTTGCTGGGGATGGGCCTGATCATTGTCGGATTGGCTTTTGTGTTCCGTAAGCGCTGATCAGCCCCTGCCTTTGTAGGAGCGAGCTAGCTCGCGAAAAACGTCAAGGCGCCGCGTTCATTCAGACACGGCGCGTTATCGTTGACGTCCATCGCGAGCAAGCTCGCTCCTACAAGGATTTAGCCAATTTCCCCGGCCGAAGCACCAGCCACAACGCCCCCGCAATCAACAGCCCGCCATACAGATGCGCCATGGACAGCGGCTCATCCAGCAGCAATGCACCCCATAACACCCCGAACGGCGGAATCATGAAGGTCACGGTCATCGACTTCACCGGGCCGATGGAGGTCAGCAAGCGGAAGTACAGGATGTAGGCAAACGCCGTACACACCAGTCCCAATCCCAACAAAGACAACCACACAGGCCAGCCACCCCAACTGGCCGGTGGATGGCTGATGGCACTCCAGGCAAACAGCGGCAGCAGGAACAGCGTGGCCCCGAGCATGCTACCCAAGGCTGCGAGACGACTGTCCAGCCCGCCCCTTTGATCGAGCCAGCGCCGTGCCAAAAAGCCGGCAAAACCATAGCAGGTGGTCGCCAACAGGCACGCCAGCGCGCCCATCAGCAGTTCCATGTCGAAGGCCACCGGCCCGGCGCGGGTCAGGATGCCCACACCGAACAGCCCCAGGCACACCCCGGCAATTTTCGACGGCGTCAGGCGCTCACTGAAAAACAGCCCGCCAATCAGCACGCCCATCAGCGGCGTCGTCGCATTGAAGATCGCCGAGTAACCGGCCGGCAGCACTTGGGCCGCCACCGAATACATAGTCGCGGGAATCCCCGAGTTGATGACGCCCAACAACAGGACCGTCTTGAGCTTGCCCTGGAAATCCCAACTTACCCGCATCATGGCGAGGATCACCAGCAGGCCGGTGGCGGCAATCGACACCCGGAAAAATGCTGTAGGAATGGTGCCGATTTCCGGTGCGATTATTCGCATGAACAAAAAACTCGCGCCCCAGATAGCGGCCAGCACCAACAGGTGCAGGGTGTCGACAGGTCTCACGGAAAAACTCCTGTTTGATAAGGGCGGAAGTGTTGCCCACGGACCTGTCTGACACAATCGCTAATACATGTTTTACAGCACGAAGCGCGTCACCAAACCATTGAGGTCCACCGCCAACCGCGACAGTTCCTGGCTGGCCGCCGAGGTCTGGGTGGCACCGGCGGCGGTTTGCGTCGACAGGTCCCGAATGTTCACCAGGCTGCGGTCCACCTCTCGGGCCACCAGTGCCTGCTGCTCGGCGGCGCTGGCGATCACCAGGTTGCGCTGGCTGATCTGCGAGATCGCCGCGGTGATTTTCTCCAGTGCACTGCCGGCGCTGTTGGCCCGCTGCAAGGTCTGGCCGGCGTGTTCGGCGCTGCTGTTCAAGGCACCGACGGTGTCCTGGGTGCCTTGCTGGATACCGTTGATCATCTGCTCGATTTCTTCGGTGGAGTCCTGGGTGCGTTGCGCCAGGGAGCGCACTTCGTCTGCCACCACGGCAAAACCGCGACCGGCCTCGCCTGCGCGGGCCGCCTCAATCGCCGCGTTGAGCGCCAGCAGGTTGGTCTGGCCGGCAATCCCGCGAATCACTTCCAGTACCTTGCTGATGTCCTGGGCCTGCACCGCCAGGCCTTCGGCCTTGGTCGAGGCCTCGAGCACTTCGTCCACAAGGTTCTGGATCGAGCTGATGGTTTCGCTGATCTGGTAGTGGCCGTGCTTGCTGTCTTCGTCGGAGGCCTTGGACGCTTCGGCGCTGGACACCGCATTGCCCGCCACTTCGTCCACTGCCGCGCTCATCTGCGTCACTGCGGTGGCAGCCAGTTCGATTTCATCGTTCTGCGCCTGCAGGCCGCGGGTGCTCTGTTCCATCACCGAACTCATCTCTTCGGCCGCCGAGGCCAACTGCTGCGACGATTCGCTAATGCCACGGATGGTGTCCTGCAGGTTGGTCTGCATGGTGGCCAATGCGGTGAGCAATTGCGCCGGCTCATCCTTCCCTTCCACGACGATCGGCCGGCTCAGGTCGCCGGACGCGATGGTGCGGGCCACCGTCAGTGCCTGGCCAATGGGCGTGGTGATGCTGCGGGTCAGCAGCCAGGCCAGCAGTAATGTTGCCATCAGGGCGGTGACGATGATGCTGCCGACCACCCATTGGGCGCTGGTGTACATCTGCGCCGCCGACGTTGCGGCGTCTTCCACACCTTTTTGGTTGAAGGTGATCATGTCTTCCAGGCTTTTATTGAGGACCATGCCTTGGGGCGCCAGGCGGCTGTTGAGCAGGTCCATGGCGTTTTGCTGCTGGTCCTGGTCGACCAGTTGAATCATCTGGGCGACGATCGTCATATAGCTCGCAACGTTGGCTTTCAACTGCTTGAGCAGGTCGCGTTCTTGCTCGTTGCTCAGCAGGGTTTCGTGACGGTTCAGCAGCTCTTCAAGGTCGCCGCGCTGGCGGGTGATCAGGTTTCTGCTGTTGTCACGCACCCGGGACTCGTCGGTGGTGAGCAAGCGCAACGCTTCCAGGCGGATGCTGGCGACATAGGCGGCGCTGTCGTGAATGTTTTCAATGCTTGGCATCCACGATTCTTCGATGATCAGCGCGCTTTCCCGCAGTTTGGCCATCTGGCCTAAACCAAACAGGCCGACCACGATCAACAGGCTGGCCAAAACCCCAAAACTCAGACCGGCGCGCAGACCGATCCCCATATTCCTCAATGACATCTCAATGCTCCTTGGGCGATTAGAACCTGTTCCCGGACCGGTCTTCTGACCTTGTTAGGTGGGAGAGGGCGCGCTATATAGCAAAGAGCCATCATGAAGGTAATCAGGGTTTCCCTTACGTTGGATCCAATGCTCCAAAGGGAACCGAGGTCCAGCGTGCTAGAGCAAATACTCGGGTTTTCCAGGGGCTCCCGGGGGAGGCCCGTGGTTAGAGGCCTTCAGATGAAACGTTTAACTTGGCTGAAATGACTTCGAGGTTTTTTATTGACCGAATGGTCTACTTAATAAAATTGAAAATAAATGTACAAAGTGAACAAACCTGTACAAGGCTGAACGAAAAAATGTCCCTTCTCCTGTTCCTGCACACTGGCTAAGCTCAGCTCACTCCAAATGCCCGCAGAGGTTTCCCAAATGCCGCAGCAAACGCCAGCCCTCGACATTGCACAGATGATCCTCGACGGCTTCGACGACTACCGCGAGCACTTCCGCCAGATCACCGATGGCGCCCGGGAACGTTTCGAAAAGGCGCAGTGGCAGCAAGGGCAGGCGGCCTCGGCGGCGCGCATCAACCTGTATGAAGACAAGGTCAGTGAAGTCACGGCGCGGCTGCGGGCAGCCTTCGATGAAGCTGTATTACTCGACATTGCGGCATGGCCGCTGGTGAAAAGCGCCTACATCAGCCTGATCGACCTGCGGTTTGACGATGAGCTGTCCGAGACCTGGTACAACTCGACATTTTGCGGGCTGTTCAGCCATGACCTGATCAGCGACGGTTGCATGTTCATTCACACCACGCGGCCCAGCCTGCGCCGTGCCCGAGCCGCGCAAACCCGCACCTACAAGCCGGAGGGCAATCTGACGGGAATGCTGGAACAGATTTTCGCCGACTACGGTTTCAGCGAACCCTACGCCGACTTGCCCGCCGACCTGCGCCGCCTGGAAGCGCAATTGCGCGAGAACCTGCCGGATTGGGTCTGCAAGGACCCGGACCTCAACGTCGAACTATTCTCCTCGGTGCTGTACCGCAACAAAGGCGCGTACCTCGTAGGGCGCATCTACACCCGCGACGAACAGTGGCCACTGGTGATCCCGCTGCTGCACCGGGAAGGGCGCGGCATCCAGATCGACGCGCTGATCACCGACGAAGCGGATGTGTCGATCATCTTCTCGTTCACCCGCTCCTATTTCATGGTGGATGTGCCGGTGCCGGCGGAGTTTATCGGCTTCCTCAAGCGCATCCTGCCGGGCAAGCACATCGCCGAGCTGTACACCTCCATCGGCTTCTACAAACACGGCAAATCCGAATTCTACCGGGCGCTGATCAACCACCTCGCCACCACCGACGACCAGTTCATCATGGCCCCGGGCGTGCGCGGCATGGTCATGAGCGTGTTTACCCTGCCGGGCTTCAACACCGTGTTCAAGATCATCAAGGACCGCTTTTCACCGTCGAAAAACGTCAACCGCGCCACGGTGATCGAGAAGTACCGGCTGGTGAAAAGTGTCGACCGGGTCGGGCGCATGGCTGACACCCAGGAGTTCGCCGACTTCCGTTTTCCGTTGGGCAAATTCGAGCCTGAATGCCTGGCCGAGTTGCTTGAAGTGGCCGCAGGCACCGTCGAAGTGGAAGGCGATACGGTGCTGATCCGCCACTGCTGGACCGAGCGGCGCATGACCCCGCTCAACCTCTATCTCGAAAACGCCAACGAAGCCCAGGTGCGCGAAGCGCTGGAAGACTACGGCCTGGCGATCAAGCAACTGGCGGCGGCAAATATTTTCCCCGGCGACATGCTGCTGAAGAATTTCGGCGTTACCCGTCACGGTCGCGTGGTGTTCTACGACTATGACGAAATCTGCTTTCTCACCGAGGCCAACTTCCGCCACATCCCCGCGCCGCGTACCCCGGAAGATGAAATGGCTTCCGAGCCCTGGTACTCCATCGGTCCGCTGGATGTGTTCCCGGAGGAATTTCCGCCATTCCTGTTTGCCGATGCCAGCCAGCGCCGGCTGTTCGACGAACTGCACGGCGAGTTGTACAACGCCGACTACTGGAAAGGCCTGCAAGACGCGATTCGCGCCGGCAAGGTGATTGACGTGTTTCCCTACCGTCGCAAGGGTCTGGACAACGAATGAGGGGAGCGCGTGGCGGCGCTTTTCTGCGACAATCCGCCCCCTGCATACATAGACGACCTTTGCGTACCTGATGACTGACCAAGCGCCCGCTATCGACCAACTGCTGAAAAACCTCGATCACGCCATGCTCGCCGACCGCCACCGCTTGCGGCGGCAGCTGCTTGAGCTGCGCAAGAAACCCGATGAGGAAAAACTTGCGCAGTGGGTGACGCGGATGCAGGCCTCCTGCGCGCAAGTGACGGCGCGGCGTGCCAGCCTGCCGGTGATTCGCTATGACGACAGCCTGCCGATCGCCGCCAAGCGCGACGAAATCAAGGCGGCGCTGCTCAAGCATCAGGTGCTGATCATTGCCGGTGAGACCGGCTCGGGTAAAACCACGCAGTTGCCAAAAATCTGCCTGGAAATCGGCCGCGGCCAATACGGCCTGATCGGTCATACCCAGCCGCGGCGAATTGCGGCGCGCAGCGTGGCAAGCCGGGTCGCCGAAGAACTGGCGACGCCGTTGGGCTCGCTGGTGGGTTATCAAGTGCGGTTTGAAGATCAGAGTGATACAAACACCCTGATCAAGCTGATGACCGACGGCATCCTGCTGGCCGAAACCCAGAACGACCGCTACCTCGAACGCTACGACACGATCATCGTCGACGAAGCCCACGAACGCAGCCTGAACATCGACTTCCTGCTGGGCTACCTGAAAACCCTGCTGCCGCGTCGTCCGGACCTCAAAGTCATCATTACCTCGGCGACCATCGACCTGGAGCGCTTTTCCAAGCACTTCGACGATGCGCCGATTGTCGAGGTGTCGGGCCGTACCTTCCCGGTGGAAACCTGGTACCGCCCGCTGACCCTGGAGCAGGACGAGGAGGGCAACCGCGTCGAGGACGACCTGACCGTCGACCAGGCGATTCTCGCCACCCTCGATGAAATTGCCGCCTTTGAACGCAGCGAGCGCAAGAGCCCAGGCGATGTGCTGGTGTTCCTGCCCGGCGAGCGCGAGATTCGCGACGCCGCCGACATGCTGCGCAAGGCCCAGCTCAAGCACACCGAAATCCTGCCGCTGTATGCGCGCCTGTCACCGGCCGAGCAACAGCGGATTTTCCAGTCACACCCGGGCCGGCGCGTGGTGTTGGCGACCAACGTCGCGGAAACCTCGCTGACCGTGCCGGGCATTCGGTATGTGATCGACAGCGGCACCGCGCGCATCAGCCGCTACAGCTATCGTGCCAAGGTCCAGCGCTTGCCGATCGAGGCGATTTCCCAGGCCAGCGCCAACCAGCGTAAAGGCCGCTGCGGGCGGGTGGAGCCGGGCATTTGCGTGCGCTTGTTCAGCGAAGAAGATTTTATCGGGCGTCCGGAATTTACCGACCCGGAAATCCTGCGGACCAATCTCGCGGCCGTGATCCTGCAGATGCTGCACCTGCGCCTGGGCGAGATCACCGACTTCCCGTTTATCGAGCCGCCGGATGGCAAGGCCATCAGCGACGGTTTCAACCTGCTGCAAGAGTTGTCGGCGGTCGACCGCAACAGCCAACTCACCCCGATGGGCCGCCAGTTGGCGCGTTTGCCGGTGGACCCGCGCATGGGCCGCATGTTGCTGGAAGCCGCCAAGCTCGGCAGCTTGCAGGAAGTGCTGATCGTCGCCAGCGCCATGTCGATCCAGGACCCGCGCGAGCGTCCGCCGGAACGCCAGCAAGCCGCCGACCAGGCTCACGCACAGTGGAAGGACCCGGATTCGGACTTCGCCGGGTTGGTGAATCTATGGCGTGGTTTTGAAGAACAGCGCCAGGAACTGACCGCCAGCCCGTTGCGTAACTGGTGCCGCAAGAATTTCCTGAATTACCTGCGCCTGCGGGAGTGGCGTGATTCCCACCGCCAGTTGAGTTTGATCTGCCGCGACATGCAGTTGACCGTCAACAAGGAACCGGCGGATTTCCCGAAACTGCACAAGGCGGTGTTGTCCGGCCTGCTGAGCCAGATCGGCCAGAAAACCGAAGACGGCGATTACCTGGGCGCGCGTCAGCGGCGTTTCTGGATTCACCCTTCCTCGGGCATCGGCAAGAAGCGCCCGCAATGGCTGATGACCGCCGAACTGGTGGAAACCACCAAGCTGTATGCACGGATGGTGGCCAAGATCGACGCCGACTGGATCGAGCCGTTGGCCGGGCACCTGATCAAGAAAAACCACTTCGAACCCCATTGGGAGAAGAAGCGCGGCCAAGTGGTGGCGTTTGAGCAGATCACCCTGTTCGGGTTGATCATCGTCGGGCGCCGGCCGGTGCATTACGGGCCGATTGATCCGGTGACGTCCCGTGAGCTGTTTATCCGTGAAGGCTTGGTGCGCGGCGAGATTCAGTCCCGGGCCCGCTGCCTGACGGCCAACCAGCAACTGCTGGAGCAGCTCGATGAGCTGGAAGCCAAGGCCCGCCGGCGCGACATCCTGGCGGACGAAGAAACCCTGTACGCCTTCTACGATGCGCGCCTGCCCGCCGAGATCCACCAGACCGCAACCTTCGACAGTTGGTACAAGGTCAACAGCCAGAAAGACCCGCAACTGTTGATCATGCGCGAAGAAGACGTGCTGGCCCGCGAAGCCAGTGAGGTCACTGCTGCCCATTACCCGGACACCTTGCACCTGGGCGACCTGGCCCTGGCCTTGAGTTACCACTTCGAACCCAACCATTCCCGGGACGGCGTGACCTTGCGCGTGCCGGCGCCGCTGTTGCCGGCCTTGCCACCCGAGCGCCTGGAGTGGCTGGTGCCGGGTGTGATCGAGGCCAAGTGCATTGCCCTGGTGCGTAACTTGCCCAAGGCCCTGCGCAAGAACTTCGTGCCGGTGCCGGATTTCGTCAAGGCGGCCCTGCAACGCATCGAATTTGGCCAAGGCTCGTTGCCCCAGGCGCTGGGGCGCGAATTGTTGCGTATGACCGGGGCAAGGGTCAGCGATGAAGCCTGGGCTGAGGCTGCGCAGCAGGTGGAAAACCACCTGAAGATGAACCTTGAAGTGGTCGACGGCCAGGGCAAGTTCCTCGGTGAAGGCCGCGACCTGGCCGAGCTGACCGCACGTTTCGCCGAAGCCAGCCAGGCCGCGTTGGCCGTACCGCAGACGGCGAAAAGCCAGCAGCCGGTGGAAGCCAAGGTGTTCGCAGCGGTGGCCGAGAAAACCCAGCAAAACATCGCCGGGTTGTCGATGACGGTGTATCCGGCATTGGTTGAAGAAAACGGTACGGTCAAGGAAGGGCGTTTCTCCACCGCCGCCGAGGCGGAGTTCCAGCACCGTCGGGCCTTGCAACGTTTGCTGCTGCAACAATTGGCCGAGCCGGCAAAATTCCTGCGGGGCAAGTTGCCCGGCCTGACCGAGTTGGGGCTGATGTACCGCGAGCTGGGGCGTATCGAAGCCCTGGTGGAAGACATTCTGCTGGCCAGCCTCGACAGCTGCGTGCTGGAAGGCGAAGCCAGCCTGCCGCGTGACGGCGCCGGCCTGGCCGCCTTGGCCGAGCGCAAGCGTGGCAGTTGGACCGAACATGCCGAGCGCCAGGCGCGCTTGACCCTCGACATCCTGAAACTGTGGCATGGCCTGCAAAAACGCTTCAAGGGCAAGATTGACCTGGCCCAGGCCGTGGCTCTCAATGACATCAAGCAGCAACTGAGCAACCTGGTGTATCCCGGTTTCGTGCGGGAAACCCCGGCGCAATGGTTCAAGGAGCTGCCGCGTTTCCTCAAGGCCATCGAGTTGCGCCTGGAGAAACTGCCGAGCCAGGTGCAGAAGGATCGGGTCTGGAGTACCGAACTGAGTGGGTTGTGGAGCCAGTATCAGAATCGCCTCAACAAACACGCCCAGGAAGGTAAGCGCGACCCTCAGTTGGAGCTGTATCGCTGGTGGCTGGAGGAATACCGGGTGTCGCTGTTTGCGCAGCAGTTGGGCACCAAGGTGCCGATTTCCGACAAGCGTCTGAGCAAGCAATGGAGCCTGGTCGAAGCGTGACCACGATCCTGGGGACAGGCGCCTGTCGAGCAAATGGCGCCAAACCCCAGGCTTTATGGCAAACTTCGCGGTTATAAATGCCGGGATCGTCGAGTTGGGCTGGTGCAGCCGTGGCGCGATGGAATAAAGCGTTACCAGTTTGAAGGCCGCTGGGCGGCATAAAACTACTTACGGTTTGGTACGACGGTACCAATACCCTTCTGCCTGAACAGATTTAGAGGAACGACCGTGCATAACGTCGTCATCAGCGGCACAGGCCTGTACACCCCGGCCAACAGCATTTCCAACGAAGAGCTGGTGCAGTCTTTCAATGCTTACGTGCAACAGTTCAACCTGGATAACGCCGCAGCCATCGAACGCGGCGACGTCCAGCCACTGACCGAATCCAGCGCCGCCTTCATCGAAAAGGCCTCAGGCATCAAGAGCCGCTTTGTCATGGACAAGGCCGGCATTCTTGACCCGCAGCGCATGGCGCCGCGCCTGCCGGAGCGCTCCAACGACGAGTGGTCGATCCTCTGCCAGATGGCCGTAGGTGCTGCCGAGCAAGCCTTGCAGCGCGCCGGCAAGACCGCCGCTGACATCGATGGTGTGATCGTTGCCTGTTCCAACCTGCAGCGGGCGTACCCGGCAATTGCCATTGAAGTCCAGGAAGCGTTGGGTATCCAGGGTTTCGGCTTTGACATGAACGTGGCCTGTTCCTCGGCGACCTTCGGTATCCAGAATGCCGCCAACAGCATCCAGCTGGGCCAGGCCCGGGCGATCCTGATGGTCAACCCGGAGATCTGCACCGGCCACCTGAACTTCCGCGACCGCGACAGCCATTTCATCTTTGGCGATGCGGCCACCGCCGTGATTCTGGAGCGGGCCGACCTGGCCACTTCCGAGCATCAGTTCGACGTGGTGAGCACCAAGCTGCTGACCAAGTTCTCCAACAACATCCGCAATAACTTCGGCTTCCTCAACCGCGCAGCAGAAGAGGGCATCGGTGCCCCCGACAAGCTGTTCGTGCAAGAAGGCCGCAAAGTCTTCCGTGATGTCTGCCCGATGGTCGCCGAGTTGATCGGCACGCACCTGTCGGAAAACCAGCTGAATGTCGGCGATGTGAAGCGCTTCTGGCTGCACCAGGCCAACCTCAGCATGAACCACCTGATCGTCAAGAAACTGCTGGGCCGTGAGGCTTCGGTGGAAGAAGCGCCGGTGATCCTCGATACTTACGCCAACACCAGCTCCGCGGGTTCGGTGATTGCGTTTCACACCTACCAGGACGACTTGCCCAAGGGCGCTGTGGCCGTGCTCAGCTCGTTTGGCGCCGGGTATTCGATTGGTAGCGTGATTTTGCGCAAACGCTGATCATGTTTTGAAATCGAGGTCTTGAATGGCAGCAGCGGACGACGCGCACCTGCTTGAACGATTGCTCAAGGGTGAGCAGCGGGCCTACAAGGAGTTGGTCACCACCTACCAGAGCGCGATGCGTGCCGTGGCCTATGCCATCGTTGGCCAGCGCCATGCCGATGAGGTGGTCCAGGACGCCTGGCTGTCGGTGGTGCGCAACCTGGCGAAGTTCGAGGGGCGCTCCAGCCTCAAGACCTGGCTGCTGACCATCACGGCCAACTCGGCAAAAGGCCGCTACAAGCAAAATCGCCGGGAAGTGCTGCTTGATGACCTGCCGTCACCCCACGGCACCATCGGCGATGATCGCTTTGTGCCTGACGATGGCCACTGGGCCGTCGCGCCGTTTGCCTGGCATCAGGACACTCCCGAAGCGCTGCTTACCGAAGACGAACTGCGTAAATGCCTTGAGCACACACTGGCGAGTCTTTCCGAACTGCAAAGCAGCGTGCTGCTGCTGCGCGAGCGTCAGGGCCTGGAGTTGGAGGAGATTTGTAATCTTCTGACGCTATCGCTCTCAAATGTTCGTGTGCTGCTGCATCGAGCACGGCTTAAAGTCTTCGCCACGGTGGAGCATTTTGAGGAAACCGGCGAATGTTGACCTGTAAAGAACAAGTGGCGCGTTCCAGTGACTATCTCGATGGGCAACTGACCTTTCGCGAGCGTCTGCTGGTGCGTCATCACCTGATGTTCTGCGCCAACTGCCGACGCTTTATCCGGCAGATGCGCTTGATGCAGGCGACACTGAAGATTCTGCCCGAGCCGCCCATTGCCGATGTCGACGCGTTGGCCGAGCGTCTGGCCGCCGAGCGTTCCCGCGACCCGTAATACCCGTCACTTTTCACACAAAAACCAAGCCCGCATCGATAAATGATGCGGGCTTTTTTTTGCTCAAAAAATAATCAACATGAAAAATTATTCATTTTTCTCGGGTGTTTTTACATTTCGCAACATCTGGCATTTTCACCAGTTTTATGGGCTGGAGCCTTGATTTGCGTAGGCTTCGGCTTATTTCGAATGGCTATTAAAAAGTTCCCGAGTAACAAAATCTTTATGTTCCAGCAACCCGACTGAAATATCCCCTCGCCAAGATCGCCCCCCAACACCAGCGGCTCTAAACCGCGTGTTTTACCAATGCAAAAGACCATCAATTAGGGGAATTCTTCGATGATCCGTAAGCACTTCGCCGGTTTCGCGGCCAGCGCCTTGGCCCTGGCTGTCACCGCCCAGGCTTTCGCCGGTACTGTCACAACTGACGGCGCCGATATCGTTGTCAAAACCAAGGGCGGCCTTGAGGTTGCAACCACCGACCAGAATTTCAGCTTCAAGCTGGGGGGTCGCTTGCAGGCCGATTACGGCACGTTTGATGGCTATTACACCAAGAACGGTGACTCGGCTGACGCGGCCTATTTTCGCCGCGCGTACATCGAGTTTGGCGGCACCGTCTACAAGGACTGGAAATATCAGGTCAACTACGATCTGTCCCATAACTCCGGCAACGCAGACGATGGCTACTTCGATGAAGCGTCCATGTCTTACACCGGCTTCAAGCCTGTCGTGATTCGCGCCGGTCGCTTCGACGAAGACTTCGGCCTGGAAAAAGCCACCAGCTCCAAGTGGGTCACCGGTGTTGACCGCAACGCAGCGTATGAAGTCGCGGACTGGATCCACTCCCACGCCAACGGCATGGGCATCCAGGCCAGTTCGGTGGTCGGCGACATGGCTTACCTGTCGGCCAGCGTTTCTTCCAAGGACATCAACGACAAGAACGGCAAAGGCGTGAAGCAATTCAACGCCCGTGCGGTGTTCGCGCCGATGCATGACGCCGGCAACGTGCTGCACCTGGGCCTGGATTACGCGGTACGTGACCTGAAGGACACGGCCTTCGACTCGCGTATTCGTCCACGTCTCGGCGTTCGCGGGGTGTCCACCAACGGCGGCAACGATGCGGGCGCCAACGGCAACCGTGCGACCTTCGGCGGCGGTGTGGGTCTGGATTCCGGCAGCCTGACGGCGAATGATGCCTACGACACTGACACCGTGTTCGGCGGCGAATTTGCATTCGCCCGTGGCCCGTTGTCCCTGCAGGGCGAATACCTGAACCGCAAGATGAAGGCCGACAGCAGTGCCTATCAGGACGTGAAAGCCAGCGGCTTCTACGGCCAGGTGGCCTACACCCTGACCGGCGAGTCCCGCGTCTACAAACTCGACGGTGCCAAGTTCGACACCATCAAGCCCGAGAACAAGCAGTACGGCGCGTGGGAAGTGTTCTACCGTTACGACAACATCACCGTTGATGACAAAAACGTAGTGCGCAACACCGCCACCCGTGAAGTGGGCGATGCCAAGGCCAACCTGAACATCATCGGGGTGAACTGGTACGCCAACGAGGCGGTGAAAGTCTCCGCCAACTACATCAAGGCCAAGACCGACAACGTGGTCAACGCCGCCGGCGACGACAGCGGCGACGCCATCGTGGCCCGCGTGCAGTACGTGTTCTAAGCACCTGTAATACCGCTTTAAAGCGCTCTTTCTTCATCCGTCAAAGCGCTCCTCATTTGGTTTGCCCCGCCGTTTGGCGGGGCTTTTTTTTGCGTCGGGTCTGGTCGGCGCGAGCTTGCTCGTGAAGAACCAGAGGCCGCCGCGTTCTGTCAGAATGGTCGCGTTATCGTTAACGACCATCGCGAGCAAGCTCGCTCCTACACAAAGCCGTGACCGTCGGGGAATGGGATGCCGTTACAACGTTTGAATAACCTGTCCGAGATTGCGCCCGATGAATGGAATGCGTTGGTCCCCGCTGATCAGCCGTTTCTGCGCCATGCGTTCCTCAGTGCCCTGGAAGACAGCGCCAGCATCGGCCCGCACTCTGGCTGGCAGCCGGAGCATTTGCTGCACTATGAAGGTGGCCGGCTGATCGCCGCGTTGCCCAGCTACCGCAAATGGCATTCCTATGGCGAATACGTGTTCGACCATGGTTGGGCTGACGCCTGCGAGCGTGCCGGCATTGATTACTACCCGAAGCTGCTGACGGCCGTGCCCTTCAGCCCGGTCAGCGGTCCGCGTCTGTTGGCTGCCAGCGCCGAGGACGGTTTCGAGCTGCTTAAAAGCCTGCCCGGTTACCTGGAGATCGAAGGCCTTTCCAGCGCCCATATCAACTTTACCGACGCCCTGGCGGATACCGCGCTGGCTCAACAGCCAGGCTGGTTGCAACGCCTGGGCTGCCAGTTTCATTGGCAGAATCGCGGTTACCGCGACTTCCAGGACTTCCTCGACGCCTTGAGTTCGCGCAAGCGTAAACAGATGCGCAAAGAGCGTGAACAGGTGGCGGGGCAGGGCATTGAGTTCGAGTGGTTGCAAGGCCATGAGTTGAGCGAGGCGCAGTGGGATTTTGTCTATGCCTGTTACGCCAATACTTACGCCATCCGCCGACAATCGCCGTACCTGACCCGGAATTTTTTCAGCCTGCTGGCCGAGCGCATGCCGGAAGCGATTCGTGTGGTGCTGGCCAAACAAGGCTCACGGCCGGTGGCCATGGCCTTCAGCCTGATCGGCGGCGACAGCTTTTACGGGCGTTACTGGGGCTGCCTGGCGGAGTTCGACCGGCTGCATTTCGAGACCTGTTTCTATCAGGGCATGGACTACGCGATTGCCCATGGCCTGCAGCGTTTTGACGCCGGTGCCCAAGGCGAGCACAAGTTGATTCGTGGGTTTGAGCCAGTGATCACGCATTCCTGGCATTACCTGCGACATTCGGGATTGAAGACGGCGGTGGCGGATTTCCTGGCGCGCGAAAGCGTGGGGATTCTGGCGTATGCCGAGGAGGCGAGGGCAGCCCTGCCTTACCGGCAGGGCTAAATACCGTATAGGTGGGGCGAAGCAATCACCGATGGCGCATGGATCAGAACGAAGACGAATTAACTGCGCGCCTATCTTCTGATGACTGACGATGTTTTGGACGCAAAATCGATCAAGTGTGGGAGCTGTCGAGCCTTGGCGAGGCTGCGATGCAGGCGCTGCGGTCTGGCAGGTACAGCGCGGTGATCCCATCGCAGCCTCGCCGGGGCTCGACAGCTCCCACCTTGAGCTGCTTTGTTTGGACGCCGGCACTCTTTAACTGAACAGTATTAAGGGCAGCCCTGCCTTACCGGCAGGACTGAACCCGTTTGGCTCAGGCGGTTTTTTCCGCGCCCAGCCATCGATAGGTAATGCCGCCGATCACTGCACCCAGGATCGGCGCGAGCCAGAACATCCACAACTGCTGGAGCGCCCAGCCGCCGACAATCAGTGCCGGGCCAGTACTGCGGGCCGGGTTGACCGAGGTGTTGGTGACCGGGATCGAGATCAGGTGGATCAGCGTCAACGCGAGGCCGATGGCAATCGGCGCGAAACCCGCCGGCACACGGCGGTCGGTGGCGCCGAGGATGATCAGCACGAACATCGCCGTCATCACCAGCTCACACACAAACCCTGCCGCCATCGAATAACCGCCCGGTGAGTGCTCGCCGTAGCCATTGCTGGCCAGGCCCGAGGCCAGTTCGAACCCTGGCTTGCCGCTGGCTATGTAATACAGCAACGCGGCAGCGACGATGCCGCCGATGACCTGGGAGATGATGTACGCCGGTAACTCCCTGGCCGGAAACCTTCCGCCCACTACCAGCCCCACTGACACTGCCGGGTTAAGGTGGCAACCGCTGATGTGCCCGATGGCAAATGCCATGGTCAGCACCGTGAGCCCGAACGCCAGGGCCACACCGAGCACCCCGATCCCGACGGGCGACGATGCGGCCAACACCGCACTGCCGCAGCCACCCAACACCAGCCAAAACGTACCCAGTCCTTCCGTAACGGAACGCTTGAACAGTGACATGAACACATCCTTAGTAGATTGCTCTAGCTGATTAACGGGTCTGTGACGCTTCCCTGCTGCCTTAAATCAGGGCCCTCCTGGGGCCTGATTGCAGTACAGCAGGATTGTGTCGCAAGACCAGCGGGATAGAGAAAACTGTCAGAATTGTTCGGAATTGAGGGGGCAGTTAACCAACGGAATCAGTCTATTCCGACGAACCCGCCGGTCTGGTGTTGCCACAATCGCGCATACAAACCGCCGTGTGCGAGCAATTCGGCATGGCTGCCGGTTTCGGCAATCTGGCCTTTTTCCAGCACCACCAGCCTGTCCATTCTGGCAATGGTAGAAAGCCGGTGGGCAATGGCGATTACCGTCTTGCCCTGCATCAGGGTTTCCAGGCTTTCCTGGATTGCCGCTTCGACTTCCGAGTCCAGTGCCGAGGTGGCTTCGTCCATGATCAGGATCGGCGCGTCCTTGAGCAGCACCCGCGCGATGGCGATCCGCTGACGTTGCCCGCCGGAGAGTTTGACCCCGCGTTCACCGACGTGGGCGTCCAGGCCAGTACGGCCCTCGGCATCCGACAGCAACGGGATGAACTCGTCGGCGCGGGCCTTGTGCACCGCGGCCCACAGCTCTTCGTCGGTAGCGTCCGGCTTGCCATACAGCAGGTTGTCGCGGATTGAACGGTGCAGCAGCGAGGTGTCCTGGGTGATCATGCCGATCTGTTCGCGCAGGGTTTCCTGGGCGACTTCGGCGATGTTCTGGCCGTCGATCAGGATGCGTCCGCCTTGCAGGTCGTACAGGCGCAACAGCAGGTTGACCAGGGTGGATTTGCCCGCGCCGGACGGACCGATCAGGCCGATTTTTTCACCCGCTTTAATGTCCAGGTTCAGGCCGCCGATGATTCCGCTCTTCTTGCCGTAGTGGAAGTCCACCTGATCGAACCGCACCTCACCATGGGGCACTTCCAGGCGCGGGGCATTCTCGCGATCGGTGACTGCCAGCGGCTGGGCGATGGTTTTCAGGCCGTCCTGAACCATGCCGATGTTTTCGAAAATGCCGTTGACCACCCACATGATCCAGCCGGACATGTTGACGATACGAATCACCAGGCCGGTGGCCAAAGCGATGGCGCCCACCGAAATCAGGGATTGGGTCCACAGCCATAGGGCGAGGCCGGTGGTGAAGACAATCAGCAGGCCGTTCATGGTGGTGATCACGATGTCCATGCTCGTCACGACGCGGCTGGCCAGCTGGGTTTTCTCGGTCTGCTCGACGATGGCTTCCTTGGCGTAGTTCTGCTCGAAATTCGTATGAGCGAACAGCTTCAAGGTGGTGATGTTGGTGTAGCCGTCGACAATCCGTCCCATCAATTTGGAACGTGCCTCGGAGGAGATCACCGAGCGCTCCTTGACCCGTGGCACGAAGTAACGCAGGGCCAGGCTGTAGGCGATGATCCAGGTAATCAGCGGGATCATCAGGCGCCAGTCGGCTTCGGCGAACAGCACCAGGGCGCTGATGGCGTAGATCGCCACGTGCCAGATCGCGTCCACGGCGGCCACCGCGGAGTCGCGCAGGGAGTTGCCGGTTTGCATGATGCGCTGGGCAATGCGCCCGGCGAAGTCGTTCTGGAAAAAATTCAGGCTCTGCTTGAGCACATAGTTGTGGTTCTGCCAGCGGATCAGGCTGGTCATGCCCGGGCTGATGGTCTGGTGCACCAGCAGGTCATGCAGGGCGCCGAAGATCGGGCGCAGCAGCAGGGCGACCACGGCCATCCAGATCAGCTCATTGGCGTGGATCTGGAAGAAGTTGGCGGGCGGCGTGCCCTGGGCCAGGTCGATGATGCGACTCAGGTAGCTGAACAGCGCCACTTCGATCAGCGCACCGATCAGGCCCACCACCAGCAAGGCGGCAAAGCACGGCCACACCTGGCGCAGGTAATAGATGTAGAACGGCAGGACTTTATCGGGAGGGGCCGCGCTGGGAGCGTCGCGGAAGATGTCGATCAGTTTTTCAAAACGACGATAGAGCATTAGGTATGACGCCCGCGCGGCGGGCTCTCCTGTTCAAAGGCGCGCGGAGCCTCGGGGGCACCGCGCGAAACTCCCTGTAGCCTTCAGTCGATGCGCTTGGCCGACTTGATCAGGACAGGATCGATTGGCACGTTTTGCATGCCCTGTTTGGTGGTGGTTTGCGAGTTGACGATGATGTCGACCACGTCCATGCCCTTGACCACTTTGGCGAATACCGCGTAACCCGCATCACGGCCCGGGTCGAGGAAGGCATTGTCCGCAACGTTGATGAAGAATTGGCTGGTGGCGGAGTTCGGGTCGTTGGTGCGTGCCATCGACAGGGTGCCACGCACGTTATGCAGGCCGTTGCTGGCTTCGTTCCTGATCGGTGCTTCGGTCGGCTTTTGCGACATTTGCGACGTGAACCCACCGCCCTGCACCATGAACCCCGGGATTACCCGGTGAAAAATGGTGTTGGTGTAGAAGCCCTTGTCGACATAGGCCAGGAAGTTCTTGGTACTGATCGGGGCCTTGACCGGGTCCAGTTCGATTTCGATGTCGCCATTGGTGGTGCTGATCAAGACGTGGGGTGCCTTGGCGGGTTCGGCCGCCATCAGGTTGGCAGCGAACAGTACGGAACCGGCAAAGAAGGCGATTTTTTTCAGCATGGGTCAGTGATCCTGGGTTGTGGTTTCGACTGTCTTGAGAAAATCGAGCAGGGTGTTATTGAAGTGTTCGGGTTGATCCAGCGGTGTGGCATGGCGGGAATCTTCGATCACCACCAGCCGCGCATCGGGCAGCAGTTTTACATAGATTTCTTTCTGCGCCACGGGGGTGTAGTCGTGGTCGGCGCTGATGACCAGGGTTGGACAGGAGATTTTCGAAAGTTGTTCCTGTACGCCCCAGCCAACAATCGCATCGAAGCTGGCGAGGTAAGCACGTTTGTCGTTTTTTGCCCAGCGTTCAGCCATCTTGCGGCGCAGTTCGGCTTGTTCGGGCTTGGGAAACAGCATGTTGCCCAGGGCTTTGCCGATGGTGCTCAGGCTGAGGACGCGTGCCAGGCTCCAGCGCTTGGCCCACTGCCAATAATCGCCGGCAGTGCGAACCTTGACCTGGGGCGCACTGTTGACGATGCACAGGCTCTTGAGCATTTGCGGCTCATCCACCGCCAGTTGAAAGGCGATCATGCCGCCCATGGACAGGCCCACCACGTGGGCCGGGGGCAGTTGCAGGTGTTCGATCAAGGCCACCAGGTCGGCGGTGAAGCCCGCGATGCTGTAGCGCTCCCGGGGTTTGTCGGAGCGTCCGTGACCGCGCACGTCTACCAACACCAGCCGGTAGTGCTGCGCCAACACGGGCACTTGCAGCTCCCAATCCAGGCAACTGGAGCCCAGGCCGTGGATCAGGATCAGCGGCGCGCCATGGCCATATTCCTCGTAATGCAGGGTGCAGCCTTATGTTCGAAATAGGCCATGGGAACTCCTTGTTCAGGCTTGCTGCGGTGCGGCGAACGGCGCGTCCAGTGGGGCGGTGTCGAAGGTGCGCAGCAACTCGACGAGAATCTGCGTGGCCGGGCCCAGGGGTTTGTCCTTGTTCGAGTAAAGATAGAAGGTCGGGTTGCGGCTGCCACCCCGTTCCAGGGGCAATAGCTTGAGCAGGCCTTCCTTGAGTTCGCGTTCGATCAGGTGCCGGGGTAACCAGGCGAAGCCCAGGCCGCTGCTGACGAAGGTCGCGGCGGTGGGCAGGCTGCCGACGGTCCAGCGCTGCTCGGCGCCGAGCCAGCCGACGTCCCGTGGCTGCTGGCGGCCGGAGTCGCGGATGACGACCTGCATGTGGCTTTCCAGGTCCTGGAAGCTCAGTTCGCGGTGCAGCCGATGCAGTGGGTGTTCCGGGTGGGCCACGGCGACAAATTCGACGTCGCTCATTTCTGTGCCCAGGTAACCGGGAATGATAAAGCTGCTGATGGCCAGATCGGCCATGCCGTCTATCAACAGCTCTTCGACACCGGATAGCACCTCTTCACGCAGGCGCACCCGGCAGCCGCGGCTCTGCGGCATAAAGGCGGTAAGGGCGCGCACCAGGCGGGCGTTAGGGTAAGCGGCATCGACCACCAGTCGCACCTCGGCTTCCCAGCCTTGTTCCATATGGTGGGCCAGGTCTTCCAGTTGGCTGGCGTTTTTCACCAGTTGCCGGGAGCGGCGCAGCAGTACTTCGCCGGCTTCGGTCAGTACCGCTTTGCGCCCGTCGATGCGCAGCAGCGGCACACCGAGTTGGTCCTGCATGCGGGCCACGGTGTAGCTTACCGAGGATTGCGAGCGGTGCAGCGCTTCGGCCGCTTGGGCGAAGCCGCCATGGTCGACCACGGCTTGCAGGGTGCGCCATTGATCGAGGGTAACGCGGGGCGCTTTCAAGATGAGCTCCTCTTGTCCTAAGCTGACAGTCCTTATTGGAGACTGCCGAATGAGAAAATTCTGTTGTGTGCTGCTGGCGTTGCTGCCGTTGAGTGCGTTTGCATTCAGTACCGATGTGACGAAAGACATTCAGGGCGTGAAGATCGATTACAGCGCGTCGGACGTCGACAGCAATATCAGTTCGATCCAACTCACCAACTACGGCCCCAATGACGCGGAGTGCAAGGTGCGCTTTACCAATGGCCCGGAAGCCCCGCGTACCCGCAAGGTCACGGTTGCGGCGGGTAAGACCACCAACACCACGGTCAATTTCAGCCGGGCCATTATCAAGATGCGTATCCAACTGACCTGCGCACCGAAATAAGGCAAAAGCGGAGGATGCCCACAGCAATACTCCGCTTATAAACAAATTTCTAGATGGGTTATAGCAATTTTTTACGCTTTTTAATCGAACGGGCTCTGATTAACCTTCACTCCATCGCCTTACAGCATTCACCGATGGAGCTTACATAATCATGGCCCGTGTTCTGATCATCGAAAGCAGCGCCCGTCAGCAGGACTCAATCTCCCGCCAACTGACCCAGCAATTCGTCAGCCAATGGAAGGTCGCCCACCCGGCTGATCAGATCACCGTGCGTGACCTCGCCATCAACCCCGTGCCGCACTTGGACGCCAACCTGCTGGGCGGCTGGATGAAACCCGCCGAACAGCGCAGCACGCTCGAACAGGCTTCCCTGGATCGCTCCAACGAACTGACCGATGAGCTGCTGGCCGCCGATGTGTTGGTGATGGCTGCGCCGATGTACAACTTCGCGATTCCCAGCACTCTGAAAGCCTGGCTCGACCATGTGCTGCGTGCCGGTGTGACCTTCAAGTACACCGCCACCGGCCCCCAGGGCCTGCTGACCGACAAGCGCGCCTTTGTGCTGACTGCCCGCGGCGGCATTCATGCTGGCGGCAGCACCGACCACCAGGAACCGTACCTGCGTCAGGTCATGGGCTTTATCGGCATCCACGACGTCACGTTCATTCATGCCGAAGGGGTGAATCTGGGCGGTGATTTCCAGGAAAAAGGCGTGAGCCAGGCCAAGGCACTGCTCGCCCAAGTGGCGTGAGATGTTAATCGTCAGATAATCGCCCGCTGTTTAGATAGCTCCACGCAACCCTTCAAGTACGCGTATCGAACCTCCCTTTGCACTTTTTGCTCCTGAGTGCTCCCGCCCGACTGACGCTTTTAGCGAGGTCGGGTTTTTTTTGCCTTGAGTTTCGTAAAGCCCGGAAAACCGCTAATGTCGCGCCCATTCAAAATGAGGCGAGCATGGGCTATCTACTTGTTGTGACGCTGATCCAGGCGTTTTCCTTCAGCTTGATCGGCGAATACCTGGCCGGTCACGTCGACAGCTACTTCGCGGTGCTGGTGCGCGTGTTGTTGGCCGGGCTGGTGTTTATCCCGCTGACCCGCTGGCGCTCGGTAGAACCGGCGTTCATGCGCGGCATGCTGGTGATCGGCGCGCTGCAGTTTGGCGTGACTTACGTGTGTCTGTATTTGAGCTTCAGAGTACTGACGGTGCCGGAGGTGTTGCTGTTCACCATCCTCACGCCGTTGCACGTGACCCTGATCGAAGACGCCTTGAACCGCCGCTTCAATCCGTGGGCGCTGGTGGCCGCATTGGTAGCGGTGACGGGAGCGGCGGTGATCCGCTTTGACCAGATCACCCCGAACTTCTTCGTGGGCTTCCTGTTGCTGCAACTGGCCAACTTTACCTATGCCGCCGGGCAGGTGCTCTATAAGCACTTGGTGGCCCGCCATCCGAGTGATCTGCCGCACTACCGGCGGTTTGGTTACTTCTACCTGGGTGCATTGGCGGTGGCGTTGCCGGCGTTCCTGATGTTCGGCAAGGCCAACTTCTTGCCGGAAGCGCCGTTGCAATGGGGCGTTTTGGTGTTCCTCGGGCTGGTCAGCACGGCACTGGGCATGTACTGGTGGAACAAGGGCGCGTGCATGGTCAACGGCGGCACGTTGGCGGTGATGAACAACCTGCATGTGCCAGTGGGGCTGCTGCTGAATTTGCTGATCTGGAATCAGCACGAGCCGTTGGGCAGGTTGCTGCTGGGCGGGTTGGTGATTCTGGGAGCGGTGTGGATCAGCCGGCTGGGCATAAAGTCGTCCGGCAGTTTGGCTCGTTAACTCGAGGTGTTTTTGTAGGCCTTGATCACTTGCTGAGTAGGTGATTTCCCAAATGTGATTTCAGCCTTTCCAGGCTTGTGTCCCGGGCGTACTCGCCTGCTTATATTCCGACGCCATATTCATTACATCAGGGATGTAAGTTGTGGCGCAGGGATACATCAATGAGCGCACCACGGACTACCTCAGTTTGAAATCCCGGTTGCTGACCGGGTCCAATCGGCAACGCTCCGATCAATTCGATGCGCTGAATCTGCATTTGCGCCAGGACCTGCTGGTAACGCCGGGACAGATGGTGATCATTCCAGACGACTACGGTGTGGCGTGTACCGCCGACGATGCGTGGTTGATGCGCCATGCCCAAGAGATTCGCCGCAATCTGGAACTGGACGCATCGGCGGGGGCGGCGGTGATCAATAACTATGACTTGTTGCAAAGTTTGCTGGGGTACAGCTCGATTGGCATCGGCAGTGCGGCGTCTGCCTGGGGGCGGCATTTGGATGAGGTCAAGCACACGCTGGAAGCGATTGAACGGTTGCATCAGCAACTGAAGAGTGGTGCTTTGAACAAGGATGTGTTTATCCAGCAGCGGCAAATGTTATTCCGTCGTTTGGATGCTCAACTGCAAGGCGCGGCGCGGTTGGGTACCAGCCTGCAAACGAATAAGTCGCTGAAGAAAGTGTTGGGGATTTCCACCAAGAGCTATTTGCACAAGAGTGAAATCGTCGGGTATACGCAGCGGATTCGCAGTATTGCTGAAACGTCGAAATTTTTGGGCAAGGGGACTTATGTGGGGATGGCCTTGGATGTGGGCGTGACGGGTTTGGAGATCAAGGAGGCGTGTATGCAGGGGCGGGAAGCGCAGTGCAGTAGGGCAAGGTATGTGCAGGGTGGGAAGTTGGTGGGTGGGGTAGCGGGGGCTGCGTGGGGTGGGAAGGCGGGTGCAGAGGTTGGACGTTACGCTTGTAAGTTGATTTTGGGGATCGTTACTCGAGGGAAGGGCGAGCTTGCTTGTGGAATTGTGGGAGGAGCAACTGGCGGTTATGTCGGTGGAAATGAGTTGGGGGCCTTCGGAGAAGAGGTCGGTGACCTGCTGTATGAATCGGTAGGGCCGTAACAATGTCTCTGAAGTTATTCATCTTGATCCTGGTACTCATTACCCCATTTGTTGGCCTGGTTCTGACTTGGTTTGTCGAGTACAAAAAACTGGATGAGCTGGAAAGCTACTTCAGCGAAAACGAATGTGTTCAGCGTAACAAGCGATTCTGGGGGAGGAATCAACCCATTGATAAAACGATGCGGTTGAGCGTGATTATCGGTTTTTTTACGTTGCCAAAAGTCCATGTGAGGCGTGGAGATGTGACTGAGCAAGAGTTGGATTCGGTGCCACGGGGTCTCCGGTGCTGGGTTACTTGGCCTTTTTACTTTGGGGCCATTTGGCTCCTGGCTTGCTGCATAGGGTTTGTTTGGCAGAAGTGGTGAGGCCTCCGTGGCGAGGGAGCGGCCCTCTCGCCACGGCATGCCGACCTAGTCAACCATGACGTATTTCAACCTCCGGCAAATGACTGGCCCCCAGCACCGCCGGCAACATCCCCGCCCGCAAGTCACCGCCACTCGGCTGCTGGTACAGGCTCAAGCCAAATTCCGGCAGCACCGCCAGCAGGTAATCGAAGATATCGCCCTGAATCCGCTCGTAGTCGGCCCATGCGGTGGTGCGGGTGAAGCAGTAAATCTCCAGCGGAATGCCCTGGGCGGTGGTCTGCATCTGCCGCACCATGCAGGTCATGTTCGGCTGGATTTCCGGGTGGCTTTTCAAATAAGCCAAGGCATACGCGCGGAACGTGCCGATATTGGTCATGCGCCGACGGTTGGCCGACATCGCGGCGACATTCCCCTGGGCTTCGTTCCAGGCTTTGAGTTCGGCCTTTTTGCGGCTCATGTAGTCGGTCAGCAGGCGTACCTGGGTGAGCTTCAGCTCTTCGTCGTCGCGGATGAAACGCACGCCGCTGGCGTCGATATACAGGCTGCGCTTGATCCGCCGGCCCCCTGAGGCTTGCATGCCGCGCCAGTTCTTGAACGACTCGGACATCAAGCGCCAAGTGGGAATCGAGACGATGGTCTTGTCGAAGTTCTGCACTTTGACGGTGTGCAGGGTGATGTCCACCACGTCACCGTCGGCACCGACCTGGGGCATTTCGATCCAGTCGCCGACCCGCAGCATGTCGTTGCTGGTCAATTGCACGCTGGCGACGAACGACAGCAGGGTGTCCTTGTAGACCAACAGAATCACCGCCGACATTGCACCCAGACCGGAAAGCAGCAGCAGCGGCGAGCGGTCGATCAGCGTGGCGACGATGATGATTGCGCCAAACACGAACAACACCATTTTCGCCAACTGCACGTAGCCCTTGATCGAGCGGGTGCGGGCGTGTTCGGTACGGGCGTAGATGTCCAGCAGGGCGTTGAGCAGGGCGCTGATCGCCAGCACCATGAACAGGATGGTGAACGCCAGGGCGACATTGCCGATGAACAGGGTGGCGGTCTTGCTGAGGTCCGGCACCAGGTACAGGCCGAACTGGATCACCAGTGACGGCGTCATCTGCGCCAGGCGGTGGAAGACTTTGTTGTGCCGCAGGTCGTTGAGCCAGTGCAGCGCGGGTTGCCGGCCCAGCAACTTGACGGCGTGCAGGATGAGGTAGCGAGCCACTCGTCCGAGCAGCAATGCCACCACCAGCAACACCATCAGCGCCAGGCTGGAATGCAACAACGGGTGCTCGTCGAGGGTGCCCCAAAGGTCTTTGACGTTGAGCCAGAGCTGTTTGATATCCATGGGTAAACGCGATTCTTCTGTAGGACGTGACGGGGCGATTAGAGCATTTAAGTCAGTCAAAGTTGTCGTTGTGGACAAATTCCCTGACAAAAAAGCGGCTGATTAACGCAGTTCGCGTAAAGAAACTCGGCCTGAGCGCCCGAAACCGTTACCCTATGCAGCTGTTTTTTTGTATTTCTTCGAGGTAGCACCCGTGTTTTCCCAATTCGCCCTGCACGAACGCCTGCTCAAAGCCGTGGCCGAGCTTAAATTTGTCGAGCCAACGCCTGTGCAAGCAGCGGCCATCCCGCTCGCGCTCGAAGGGCGTGACCTGCGGGTGACGGCTCAAACCGGGAGTGGCAAGACCGCCGCTTTCGTCCTGCCGATTCTTAACCGTCTGATCGGCCCGGCTAAAGTCCGCGTCAGCATCAAGACCCTGATCCTGCTGCCAACCCGCGAACTGGCCCAGCAGACCTTGAAGGAAGTGGAGCGCTTCTCGCAGTTCACCTTCATCAAGTCCGGCCTGATCACCGGCGGCGAAGACTTCAAGGTCCAGGCCGCCATGCTGCGCAAGGTGCCGGACATCCTGATCGGCACTCCGGGCCGGATGATCGAACAACTGAACGCCGGCAACCTGGACCTCAAGGAAGTTGAAGTCCTGGTGCTCGACGAAGCCGACCGCATGCTCGACATGGGCTTTGCCGACGACGTGCAGCGCCTGGTGCAAGAGTGCGTGAACCGCCAGCAGACCATGCTGTTCTCGGCCACCACCGGTGGTTCGACCCTGCGCGACATGGTCGCCAAGATCCTGAACAACCCTGAGCACTTGCAGGTCAACAACGTCAGCGACCTGAACTCGACCACCCGTCAGCAGATCATCACCGCTGACCACAACGTGCACAAAGAGCAGATCCTCAACTGGTTGCTGGCCAACGAGACCTATCAAAAGGCTATCGTGTTCACCAACACCCGGGCCATGGCGGACCGCATCTACGGTCGCCTGGTGGCTCAGGAGTACAAGGCGTTCGTCCTGCACGGTGAGAAAGACCAGAAGGACCGCAAGCTGGCCATCGACCGCCTCAAGCAAGGCGGCGTGAAGATCCTGGTCGCCACCGACGTTGCCGCCCGCGGCCTGGATGTTGACGGCCTGGACATGGTGATCAACTTCGACATGCCCCGCAGCGGCGACGAATACGTACACCGTATTGGTCGTACCGGGCGTGCCGGCAACGATGGCCTGGCGATCTCGCTGATCTGCCATGGTGACTGGAACCTGATGTCGAGCATCGAGCGCTACTTGAAGCAGTCGTTCGAGCGCCGCACCATCAAGGAAGTCAAAGGCACTTACGGCGGGCCGAAGAAGGTCAAGGCATCGGGCAAGGCTGTTGGCGTGAAGAAGAAAAAAGTCGACGCCAAGGGCGAGAAGAAGAAGGCCGGTGCCAAGTCGCCGACCAAGCGCAAGATTGCCAACCGCCCGAAGACCGACAACCTGTCGTTGGTCAGCAAGGACGGCATGGCGCCTCTGAAGCGCCGCAAGCCGGAAGCACCGGCTGCCGAGTAAGGCTTTAGCCACAAAAAAACCGGACGATGTCCGGTTTTTTTTCGCCTCAGTTTTTGGCTTTTGCAGCGGCCTCGTCCATTTCCTTGAGGCGCTGGTCGATCAGTTGGCACTTGTCGGGCAGGTCTGCGCTGGCGGTTTCCAGCTTCATGTTCTGCAGCTCTTCGTTGATTTCCTTGGCCTTCTCTGGATTCTGTTGGGTGAGCTTGGTCACCTCCTTGGCCAGTTGCTCACGTTTGGCGGTGGCTTCTTCCAGCGTGCAGGCCCACGCGGGTAGCGCTGCGAGCAGGGTGGCGGCGACGGCCATATTCAGCAGGGTTTTCATTGTTCGGACCTCCATGGCGATGATGTTCGGTTGAGGGCCGCAAGCGCTGAAAAGTTCAGCAAAATTGCGCCTGTCCGCTAGGCTGAACGGACGATGGGTCCGGCATGTCACACCTTTGAAGGGCCTATTTCGTGTGCCTTCAGGAGGAATCAGGATGACGACTTACGATTGGGATTTGATCGAACGATTGCTGCATGAGGTACAGAACGGTGGCGCCAGCTTCGCCCCGCGCAAATATGCCGAAGAGGAAGCGACTAAAAGGGCTGCCGCCGGAGAGCGCATCGGTAATCTCGATGAGTTTAAAAAGCTTGCAGCAGATTACGAGGCGTTATTGTTCAAGCACGGCTTTATTGAGTCGAGGTCAGAGGAAGAGTGCGGCAATGGTGAGAATTTCAAATTAACCCCGCGCGGCTCACAGTTGCTGAGCCTGATCGACAGCAGCATCCCCGGCGATAATCACCCGCGGCAGGTGCTGGACGAGCAGGCGGATGCGCTGGATCCGGCGACGTTTGATGAAGTGGCGTCGAAAGCACAGATTGCCTGATGACTACGGGGTGCCAGCCTTCAGGCATTTAAGGGCTTTGAAGTCGCTGCGCACCTTGTCGATCTTCTGTGTCAGCTTCTGGCGTTTCTGCATGGTGCTTTCAGCCATCAGGTCGACGACCAGGCTGCGGGCGGCAATTTCGGTCTGGGCGTAGGCCTGGCGATATTCCGGCGTCCACAGGCTTTCGCGGTCCACCAGCAGTTGCTCGATCTTCTGGGGGAAGTCGCTGCTGTGGCGGTCTTTGACCGCTGCGATAAAGAGCGTTTGCCAGTGGGCGCGGTTGCCAATCCATTGTTGGTTCTGGTCACCCAAGGCGATCGACCAGGCAGTGACGCGATTCTGCTGGCTGGCGCTTAGCGGCCCGAGCCAGGCATCGAGGCGCTTGTTCATGCGCTCTGCGCGTTCGTTGATCTGCTGCTCGAGGGGTGGTTTCAGGTACTCGTCCTGACGCTTGCGAAGGTCCTTGGCGAATGCTTGCTCCATATCCCGTACTTGCTGGTCGTCCAGCCCCTGCAATAATTCGACGGCGGATGGCGTGATTGCGCGGGCGCTTTCGGCAATGGCTTGCTTGGCCTCGGCGGTGCGGGTTTGCAGGGCGGCGTCGGTGACTTGGTTGTTGTCGACCATCTGTTGCAAGCGGTCGAGCCAGTTCAGGTAACCCGGTAATTGGGTGGTGCAATGCCAGGCCAGGTGTTCCTTGAGGGTGTCGTTGAACCAGCTCTTTTGCCCGGCATTCATGTTCAGGTAGTCGCTCAGGGTCCAGGGGATGATCACATCCAGATTCCGATAGGCCAGGCCTACCCGATTGCAGCCGGCGAGCACCAGGCTGAGGGTCAGCAACATCACCAGAAGTTTTAAGCGACGCAGCATGGGCGAGTCCTTGCGCAGACGAGGTTATTGCATCTGAACCCGTCAGTGCAGCGACAGTTCAGCTCATCAATAAAACGCTCGCTCTGCTTTTAAGGTCAATAGCCCGTCGCATTGCGAGTTGTGTCCGGAGTAGGCCGAGCAATCGCCGCCACTGAGGCTGGAATCGCTGTAGATCAGGTTCAGGTCGACACCCATCCACGGCCGGGAGAATTGCACCGACCAGTCACTGAAACTGCGGATGGAGCTGCCATCGGCAACCGACACCGGGGTGCCCAACTGGTGGGTGGTGTACTTCATGCTGACGCCGATGCCGAAAGGCTTGGTGCCGCCGAGGTCGGCAAACAAGGTGCTGTCCTGGCGGTCCGGGTCGTTGCTGAAGGAGGCGCCGAAGCGGTTGCCCAGTAAGGTCAGGCCGCCGTAGAACTCCTGGCTGTCGAGTGGGCTCAGCTTGGGATAGCTGTAGTGAATCATCCCCAGTTCATAACCCAGGGTCTGGTCGAAGGGGCGCTTGAAGCCCAGGTAGGAGTCGACTTCCAGGTTGCTGGTAGGGGAAATCCCCATGCTCGGTGAGAATTGGCCGAGGTACAGGCCACTGCCGTGGCTCAGGTCGAGGCCGCCGTGGAACGAGTCGCTCCCGGGTGCGGTGGGTTTTACCAGGCCTTGGGCCATGCTGCGGCTGGGCGTGGTGCCCAATTTAAGGTCGAAGTCACCCAATTCACGCTGGAAAACCTGCGCTTCGGCGAGGGGGCTGGCCAACAAGGCACCGGCCAGGAAAATGCAGGATTTGAGCATGCTTCACTCCATGAAAAGCGAGGAGCAGTAACGGGAAATATCAGGCAAATGCCCGATCTAGACGTGTGCAAGCATACCGGCGATGGTTCGCAGATGAAGCCCGTTCGTCGATTGGTGTTAAAGGGGGTGGATCAGAGGGTGTTACGGGCTCTAGTCCTAGCGCCTTGAAAGGCAAAGCGCTTAGGGACCAGGTGTGATGCGCGGTATTACTTTTTACCCAGGGTGATCTGCTTGGACGGGCCGAAAGTCTGGCCGCTTACGCCTTTGGCAATTTGCTGGATTTCGCCGCCCTGCTTGAGGAATGCAGCAATTTGGCTGTTGATCGATTCGCTGGTTTCAACGGCGGGAGCTGGCTTTGCTTTGCTGTTGGATGCTTTTACGCGCATGGCGGCCACTAACCTGTAGAAAATTAACTTGGCCATGCATCGTACATGAAATGCTTGACAATTGCTTGGCAAATATCCCCCTGAAATATACAGAGGGTTTATGAATCGCCCGAAATTAGTGATTGAAATAGTCACCTAACTCGCTGTTTTAACTACAAACCTGCGGGAAAAACATGCCGTGGGCACCGGCAGAATTCAGGTGGCTGATCTGACGAGCGGGGCGCTGCCCGGCAAACCCGTGATTTTTAAGGCCTGTGCGCCGCTACACGGGACCGCCGCCGTCAACTCGGGTAGAATGCCGCCCACGCAATGAGGGTATTGGAAATGGCTTTAGTCGGGCGCTACAACAGCTTGCAAGTGGTTAAACACACTAACTTTGGTTTGTACCTGGATGGTGATCAAGAGGGCGAAATCCTTTTGCCCAACCGTTATATCCCCAAAGATATTCCCAGTGAAGATGAAGACTGGCTCAACGTTTTTATTTATCTGGACAGCGATGACAAACTTATCGCGACCACCGAAAAACCAAAAGTACAGGTGGGTGAATTTGCCAGTCTGAAAGTGGTTGAAGTCAACAGCATCGGTGTATTCCTCGATTGGGGCCTGCCCAAGGATTTGCTGCTGCCTTACTCCGAAGAAAAGCGCCAGCTGACCGCCGGTGAATATTGCGTGGTGCACGTCTACCTCGACAAACACACCAAGCGCATCACCGCCACCGCGCGCCTTGACCGTTACCTGGACAAGACCCCGGCCACCTACAAGGTTGGCCAGGAAGTTGACTTGCTGGTGGCCGAAGCTACCGACATGGGCTTCAAGGCCATTATCAACAACAAGCACTGGGGCCTGATCCACAAGAACGAAGTGTTCAAGTTCCTGCGCCCGGGCAAGGAAGAGAAAGGCTTCATCAAGGAAATCCGCGCCGACGGCAATATCAGCCTCAGCCTGCAGCCGGTGGGTGAAGAAGCGGCCTCCAGCCTGAACTCTAAGATCCTCGCCAAGTTGCGTGACAATAACGGCACCCTGCCGGTCAGCGATAAAAGCGATCCGGCACTGATCAGCAGTTTGTTCGGTGTCAGTAAAGGCAACTTCAAGAAGGCCATCGGCGCCCTCTACAAGCAGGGTCACATTGTGATCCACGCGGATCGCATTGAACTAAGCTGATCGCGGTTTGCTCTTTTGTAGGAGCGAGGGGGACGCCTAGTTCTTGCTCGCGAAGAACGTCAAGGCAACGTGTTCATTCAGACTGGGCGCGTTATCGTTGACGACCATCGCGAGCAAGCTCGCTCCTACATGGGTCACGACGATGTCCAGGAAAACGCTCTTCGCCTACCTCGGCACCTTGCTCGCCTTTCTGATCCTTGACGGCCTGTGGCTCGGCGTCCTTATGGGGCCGACCTACAAAGCGCTGCTCGGCCCGCTGATGCTCGATCAGCCGCGGCTGTTCCCGGCTGTGGCGTTCTATCTCCTCTATGTCTTCGGTTGTGTGGTGTTTGTTGTCCTTCCGGCTTTGGCGAGCGGCGGCTGGCAACGTGCAGCGCGGCTTGGCGCACTTCTTGGGTTGGTGGCTTATGGCACTTATGACCTGAGCAATTGGGCGACCTTGCAAGGATGGTCTGCCGGGCTGGCTGTCATGGACATCGCTTGGGGCACCTTTCTGAGTGCGGTTTGCTGCACCGTGGGCTATCAATGTGCACGCAGGGTGCACAATTGATTGTGTACAGGAATCATCTGCACCATCCCTGAGCGAAGCGGCACTGCCTATCTCCGGATAGTCCCGCGTGCACAGAGGGATTGTGCCGAGTTTCATTCCATTGGCACGCATTCTGCTCATCAACTCGTATACAAACCATGCCGCCTCCCGTACGCACTCCCGTCGCGGGTGGCAGGCCGGTATTTACGAGGAGCCCTGCGATGACCGAACAATTGCCCAAAGGCTACAGCCCGCGCCTGTACAACCAGGACCTGGGACCGCTGCCGCAAACGTGGAACTGGTACAACATCTTCGCCTTCTGGATGAGCGACGTGCACAGCGTCGGCGGTTACGTATTCGCCGCCAGCCTGTTTGCCCTGGGGCTGGCGAGTTGGCAAGTATTGATCGCCTTGCTCGCCGGGATCTGCATTGTGCAATTGATCGCCAACCTGGTGGCCAAGCCGAGCCAACAGGCGGCGGTACCGTACCCGGTGATCTGCCGGCTGGCCTTTGGTGTATTCGGTGCGAATATTCCGGCAGTGATTCGCGGCTTAATTGCGGTGGCCTGGTACGGAATCCAGACGTACCTGGCGTCCAGCGCACTGATCATTGTGGTGCTGCGCTTTTTCCCACAGATGGCGGTATACGCAGAGCCGCATTTTGCCGGCCTGTCTTACCTGGGCTGGTTCGGTTTCCTCAGCCTGTGGACGCTCCAGGCGCTGGTGTTCTGGGCCGGCATGGAATCCATCCGTCGTTTCATCGACTGGGCGGGGCCCATTGTCTATGCGGTGATGTTTGCCCTGGCCGGCTGGATCGTCTGGAAGGCGGGCTGGGCGAATATCAGCTTCACCCTGGCGGAAAAGTCGCTGTCAGGCTGGCAGGCGTTTGGCCAAATCATCGTGGCGACGGCATTGGTGGTCTCGTACTTTTCCGGGCCGACCTTGAATTTCGGTGATTTCAGCCGCTACTGCCGCACGATGAAGGATGTGCGTCGCGGAAACTTCTGGGGCTTGCCGGTAAATTTCCTGGCGTTCTCCCTGGTCACCGTGGTCATCGTCTCGGGCACCTTGCCGGTGTTCGGCGAAATGCTCCACGACCCGATTGCCACCGTGTCGCGCATCGACAACGACATGGCCGTGCTGCTGGGGGCGTTCGCCTTCGTCACCGCGACCATCGGCATCAACATCGTGGCGAACTTCGTCTCGCCGGCCTTTGATTTTGCCAACGTGGCACCCAGCAAAATCAGCTGGCGCGCCGGCGGGATGATTGCGGCGGTGGCCTCGATCTTCATCACTCCGTGGAACCTGTTCAACAACCCGTTGACGATCCACTACACCCTCGACATCCTCGCGGCGTTTATCGGGCCGTTGTTCGGGATTCTGCTGGTGGATTTCTATCTGATCAAAAAGCAGAAGATCGATGTGGATGCGCTGTTCGATGACAGCCCGAGTGGGCGCTACTACTTTGATGGAGGCGTGAACTGGACGGCGGTCAAGGCACTGGTGCCCGCGACGCTGGTGGGCGTCGCTATCACCTTTACCCCGGCGCTGCAGGGCATGGCCAACTTCGCCTGGTTTACCGGCTGCTTCCTGGGTGGGCTGTTTTTCCTGGTGTTGGCGCGGCGTGAACAGGTTCGTGCGCCTGCACCGATGGTTGCCGGCTGACCAGTACCGAGCCCGCCACTAATAAACCGGCGCCGGCGACCACCAGCGCCGGTTGCAGGCCACCACTGAGGTGGCTGCTGACCGACGCCAGCAACGGCCCGCTCAATTGGCCGATTGCAAAGCTGGCGGTCAGCAACCCGGTGCTGCGCTGGTAGCCGTGGGGGGCGACCTCACGCAAGCGCGCCATCACCAGTTGCATGCACGCCAGGAATGGCCCCCCGCACAGCAACACTCCCAACGCCAGGCCCCAACCGTTGCCCAGCAGGCAGGCAAACACCCCGGCCGCTTGCAGCCAAAGGGTGGTCATCAGCCAGCGGCGGGTGGTGTCAGGGTCCTTGCGGCGCAGGCTCGCGACCACCACGCCAATCGCGGCGGCCAGGCCAAAGCAGGGCCAAAACAGGTCTGCTTGCCAGGCGCCTTTGAATTGCGCGCTGGCCATCTGTGACAGGAACGTCGCCGGGATGATGTAGCCGAGGCCGTACAACACGTAGATCCAGCACAGGTGTGTGATGCTGCCGTTGCTGGCCATGTCGGTGTGGCTGGCAACGGGCGCGTTGGCAGCGGAAGGCTTGGGCAGGAACGGCAGGATTGCCAGCAGCATGACCAGGGCGACCACGCCATACACCAGCCATAAAGTGGCAGAGTTTTGCCCCAGCAGGTTGGAGCCCAACGCCAGCAACCCGGTCAACAGAATCCCCAGCCCCGGTCCGGCAAACACCAGTGCACCCAAGCGTGGGCGCCCGGCCGCAATGGCCAGCGGTTGGCTCAGGCTGGTGATCATCACCAACGCCCAAGCGCTCGCCACACCGGTACCGAAGCGCAACAGCAGGTGCGGCCAGAACCCGTGGGCCCAGTACGACGCCAGGGTCAGCAGCACACACAACCAAAGCCCACCGTATAAACGTCCGCGTACATGGTGATGGCTGCGGGCAAAGATCGAATCCACCGCCCCGACGAAATAACCCAGGTAGTTGGCCGCCGCGATCAATCCGGCGCCGGTCAGGTCGATCTGGCCTTCACTGAGCAAATGCGGCATTTGCGGGGTAAGCGCGAAGCGGCCAATGCCCATGGCCATCATCAAGGCGATAAAGCTGGCGATTAAGCGGATCAGCGGTGACATGGTCAAGGTTCCTACGGGAAGCGAGTAACCATCAGGCTAAAGCGGATTGACTTTCTTTAAAAATGAATAATAGTGAGTAACTTGTTCAGTTTTGGAGAAAGGTGATGGAGTTTAGTCAATTGCGGATTTTCCAGGCCGTGGCCGAGGAGGGCTCCATCACCCGTGCCGCGGAGCGTTTGCACCGGGTGCCGTCCAACTTGTCGACCCGGCTTAAGCAGATGGAAGAACAGCTCGGCGTCGAACTGTTCGTACGCGAGCGCCAACGTTTGCAGCTTTCTCCCGCAGGCAAAGTGCTGTTGGACTACAGCGCGCGCCTGCTGGCCCTGCACGACGAAGCCCATGGCGCGGTGCAAGGCGGGCAACCGGCCGGCGACTTTGTGCTGGGCAGCATGTACAGCACGGCGGCGATTCACTTGCCCAAGCTGCTGGCGCGTTACCACAAGGCGTATCCGATGGTGAACCTGCAGGTGCAGTCGGCCCCCAGTGGCGAACTGCTGGAAGGTTTGATTACCGGTCGCCTGGATGCCGCCCTCGTAGACGGGCCGCTGGCGCTGGCCACTCTCGATGGCGTGCCGCTGTGCGAAGAGCGTCTGTTGCTGATTTGCGAGGCCGATCATCCGCCCGTGCGTGGGCCGCAGGATGTGGCTGGCCGCTCGGTGTTCACTTTCCGACGCAGCTGTTCCTACCGGGCACGTCTGGAAGCCTGGTTTTCCCACGACCGTGTGGCCATGGGCCGGGCCATCGAAATCGAGTCCTACCAAGGCATGCTGGCCTGTGTGATCGCCGGTTCCGGCGTGGCATTGATGTCTGAATCGATGCTCGACAGCCTGCCGGGCAAGGACAGCGTGTCCATTCATCCGTTGGCAGAGCCTTTTGCCAGCGCTACCACCTGGTTGATGTGGCGCAAGGGCATGCTCGGCGCTAATCTCAATGCATGGATTGACCTGCAGCAAGAGGGCAAAGTCGTACCCGAAGCAGACAGACGAGCGATTGCTTGAACGATCCGTCAGGATTTTGATCAATTCAGTAATAGTTCGTTGTGGTTTCGTTCAAGCAATACGTAGGACTTAAGACTATTATCTGTAGGAAGCGGCTACAGAATTCCAGCCGCTCGGCACTACCCCAAGGGGGCACCATGAAAGAGAAACTGCAAAACTGGCTGCACGACCTCGGCGTCGCACTCGGCTTGATCGAGCCACCGCTGCAACCGGTGCCAATTCGCACCGATGACGAGCAGCGTCGCCCGCGTCGCAGGTAAGTCCTGAAAAGCGCTCTCGCGACTGTAGGTTTTATCGTGTGGGCGCTGACGGGCTGGTCATTTCCAGGGTGTATTCCTGTCACCTGAAGTGTTGCTTGCAGGTGTGATTTTTCTGCCACTCCAACAAAACGTATCTGTCTGACTGCGGAAGTATCCTGGTCGGACATTTCCTGTTGTTCTGTCGTCTCGATTATTTCAGCGCTCTATATTTCTGCCTTTCTTGAAGAAGGAAGTCGTCATATGTCGATGCATGGCTCCAGCGTGGTTCGCAAGTGAAACGCATGCTCTGGTTGGCGGCGCTGCTGACACTCCTGGCCGGTTGCGCACAGCCGCACACGTTTGACTCTAACAACTTGGGAGACATCGCCGTCTCCGGCTTCCAGTCCCAAGAGCCTGGTAGCTGCCGACCCTCCGACGTGCCTCTCGACCAGAACCAGGTAATGAGCTTTTTCCAGCGCGCCATAACCATCGATAGCCGAGCGTTGCATGACGACTACGAATGGGCGCCTTGTTACCTTGAAGGAAGATTGAAATACAGCGGGAAGGCCTGCACATGGCAGGTGAGGGCGGGGGGCATTGGCGTGATTGCGTGCCCTGCGGCGGAGCAATATTTCGCCTGCAAAGAGTGCGACGATATGTTTTCAGGGGCAAGGCACTAGTTCGGACAGGCAAAAAGCGGGTGATCTGAACGATCGTTCGGATGGAAGCGCCTGCTTTCAGGAAAAGCTCTTCAAATATATTGTTTAATAGTTTCACCGTCATACAGATAAGTAGTCCGAATTCGTGCACATCAGTCAGGCTTTGGCGTTAAGTGTCGGAATTGGACTACCTATTTATCAGAGTTGGCTGGCTTATTTGATTTTAAAGACAAGCGTAGGTTGAGTTTCATCACGAAAAGATTTGTATCGTTTGCATTTATGCGATCCCCCAACTTTATTGAATTCCGCTCTCCTGGGCATAAGTCAGTCAGAATTGTTGGAGACAAAACTATGGTGTTCTCTTCCGTTCCGCCAGTCGCCGCGTCACTCATCGCCACAACCGAAAATATTTTACATATCGCACCTGTATCGAGAGGCTGGAAGGCTGACGCACCCAGCAACGTAGTGTTTTTCCCTCCGACATTAACCAAGCAAGTTCTGCTCATACAGATCGGTCTCCTGCGCCCGTCAACGATCATTGTCGGGGACCAAACTATTGATGCAGATATCATTGCTCAATGGCGTATATCGCACCCATTTGGAGACCTTCACTTAGTCCGCAGAGGTGCGAGTCTGGATAAAGTTCGGCTGGATCTTTGCGAATCTAACAATATTCGAGTGATCAATACGCCAGGGGTTAACGCGCCGCATGTTGCTGCTTATATTGCGCACTGGCTGACACACTCCGATGGCTCCATACCCCGTGAAATCTGCGTGCTGGGATACGGTAATGTAGGGAAAGAGCTTGTTAAGTTGTTGCTTGATCGAGATCCGGATGTTCGGATTAAGGTGTTGGAACGGCGCGATCGCGTGCCTGACAAGATCGGGAAAGCCTCTTCCAATTGCAGAGTTTCATTTGTCACAGACTGGCTCGAGGCGTTGGAGGGTGCCTATGCGGTCGCCATATGCTTGTCGTTGAATGATGAATCCGCGCATCGCATTGATCGGACCCTCATTCAGTGCATCCACAGACAAGCTCGCCTGGTCTGTGTCGCCAAGCCGGATGTCTTCAGCGATGACGCTTTGCAGACCCTGGCGACGGCCGAAGACATCCAGCTGGTATTGGACTACGGGCCCAGGACACTGGATGCGTTTCGGGTGCGCACACAAGCGCTCGGTTGCAGTGTCTCCACATGGTACAAGCCGGCGACGCTGACGACACAGGCGGCAACCACTGAAGCCTGCCATTGCGACCTCGACTATGCGGTCTCAGTGCAACTGAGCTTGATGGCCTTGCACGGCCTTGTCAGACGAAAACTTGCACAATCATTGATGATCCCCGCTGAACAGGCAGAGGCCGGTGCGCCGCGTGTGTCGATCATTGGCAGAGGTATCAACGGCCTGCTCCAAGCCGTGATGTTCCGCCTGGCGAATTATCAGGTCATGGTTTACGGAGGAAATCAGGAACGGGATGGTGCCAGTCATAATCAGGTGAACATGCGTCATTTGTCAGCAACGGAGACGACTGCAAAGCCGCTGCATAACGATTACCTGACTCCTGGAAATCAGTATCTGGCCGTCGAGTGCAATCGTGCAGGTATCGAACTTTTTGAAAAGCTCCTGGCTGACAACCCATCGCTGGCAAAATTTGCCCGTTCGCGGATTGTACGAGCCTATGTGGACGACGCCAGCGGCGTAGAGACCGCGATCTGCGAACAACGTGATATCGAAAACAGGCCTTGGCCGAGTGGTAAGCCGGGACGTGAACTTGCTGAGATCAGTCAACTGCAATTCCAGGCAACTTATGGAGTGCCCGGGGTCGGTCGGGCTATTGAGGTATCTGGCTACGATCTGGAGTTTGGCGATCTTATGGATGAAATAGAGACGCTATTGCAGCGCTCTGGGGTTCAGTTCCTGCCCCGGCACCTAAGCCCAGTCCAAATTGCTGATCTGAGTAGAGAGCATTTCGTCGTCACTGCCATGGGGGTAGAGGAGCCCGAAGTAGTCGCGATCATTGGCTGGTTTTTCAAGCTTCGCGCTGTTGGCAATGAAGGTGTCGAAATGCGCGGACTCAAGCTGCAGTACGATCTGCCAATCGGTGTCATGAATTGCCGGTTGGACGGGGACTACATTCTTGTCTCCGGCGGGCAGGTTCCGCCCGATTCGACGCCGCAGTACAAGGAGCAGATACGGGCGGCGTGTCTGGCTGCTGTCTCTCGGCACTTTCCACAGTCCTACACCATGGCCATCGAACGTGGCGACTTGCAGCTTATTGAATGTGCCAGGCCCGGCATCGCAGATGGACTTTCAATCGTTTATTGGTCGGCATACAACCGAATTGTCGCCGGGGCAACGTATGCCGCAGGCACAACCCAGGGATTGGTATGGGCGTCTTTGGTCCAGGAAGTCATCCAGGCAAGAGCGCCAGCAGTCTCGGCAATGTGGGGATGAAAAAAAACGGGTGCGACATCCGACGTCGCACCCGCTGAAGAAAGCTTCTTTCAACTGTTCGTTCAGATCGCCCGAGCTGCTACAGCCTCCGGACGACGCGACAGCAAACTCACCACCACAAAACTCACCAGGCCCACGCCCAGGCTGTAGTAGATCGGCGTGTTGGCATCCAAGCCATCCTTGATCATGAACACCAGCGCCGTCACAAAACCCAGGGTCATGGACGTGATCGCCCCGGACGTCGTCGCGCGTTTCCAGAAAATCGCGCCGATCAGCGGGATCAACATGCCGCCCACCAACAGGTTGTAAGCCAGGGTCAGTGCGCTGATTACATCGGTTACCACCAGTGCGATGCCCAGCACGGCGATACCGGTCAGCAAGGTAAACAGGCGGTTGATCTTCAGGCTCGACTGTTTACCGCCCCGCAGGCGTGGCAGCAGGTCTTCGGTCAGCACGGTGGAAGCGGCGAGCAAACCGGCGCTGGCGGTGGACATCATCGCAGCCAGTGCTGCGGCAATTACCAGGCCGCGGATACCGTCCGGCAACGAGACTTTGACGATGGCGGCAAACGCATTGTTGACGTTGTCCAGGTCCGGGATCAGTACGTGGGCGGCCATGCCGATCAGCGCACAGGCCAGGCCGTAGAGGATGCAGTAGAAACCGGCGAACGTGCCTGCGTACTTGGCGACCTTTTCGTCACGGGCGGTGAACACCCGTTGCCAGATGTCCTGGCCGATCAGGATGCCGAAGAAGTAGATCATGAAGTAGGTGATGATGGTGTCCCAGCCGATTTCAGTGAAGCTGAAATTCGACGCGGGCAGTTTGGCCACCAGTTCGTCCCAACCGCCGACGCGGTACAGGCAGATCGGCAGCAGGATAAACATCAGGCCAACGGTCTTGATCACGAACTGCACGATGTCGGTCAGGGTCAGCGACCACATGCCGCCGATGGTCGAATACACCACCACCACGCCACCGCCCACCAACACCGAGATCCAGAACGGCAGGTCGAACAGCACTTGCAGCACGGTGCCGATGGCGAGGATCGAGGTCACGCCGATCATCAGCGCGTAGGCCAGCATGATCACTGCACTGGCCTGGCGGGCCATGGGGTTGTAGCGTTTCTCCAGGACCTGGGTCACGGTGAAGATTTTCAGTTTCAGCAGCGGCTTGGCCAGGAACAGGTTCAGCGCAATGATCCCGGCGCCCAACGCGGCGCATAGCCAGAAGCCGGAAATACCATGCACATAACCCAAGCGTACAGTGCCGACGGTGGAGGCACCGCCCAGTACGGTGGCGGCCATGGTGCCCATGTACAGCGTAGGGCCGAGGTTGCGGCCCGCCACCAGGTAATCTTCATGGGTCTTGGCGCGGCGCATGCCGTAGTAGCCGAGCACCAGCATGCCGGCGGCGTAGATGAGGACGACGAATAGATCTAAAGCCATGACGGCGAGTCTCCGATTATCTTTTTTATGTGGGGCTAAGGGGCGCAATGTGGCGAGGGAGCTTGCTCCCGTTCAGCCCCAGTGCTCTCAAAACAATTCATCAGGCGGCCTCGCGACTGCTGCGCAGTCGAACGGGAGCAAGCTCCCTCGCCACAGTCGGCCCGTAGACGGAAGCCGGTTCAGGGAACATGTGAAGCAGCGTCAGGTACACCAGCGAGGCCAGCCCAAGCGTCACCGGCAAGCTGATGTCGATGCCGTCGGCGAGGTTGCCCAGCGGCCCGACAAACTGTCCTGGCAGGTTGACGAAGCACAGGCCCACCAGTGCACTCGGGATCCAGGCCCCCAGGCCGCGCCAGTTCCAGCCGTGGCTGAACCAGTAGCGCCCGCCGGTTTCACCGCGAGTGAACACTTGCAGGTCGTCCGGGCAGTAGTAGCCCCGGCGTACGATCAGGCCGATGATCATCATCACCATCCACGGCGTGGTGCAGGTGATGATCAGCACGGCGAAGGTCGACACGCTCTGCACCAGGTTGGCGGCGAAACGTCCGATAAAGATGAAGGCAATCGACATCACCCCGATCAGCAGCGTCGCCTTGACCCGGGACAGCAGGCGCGGGAACACGCTGGACATGTCCAGCCCGGTGCCATACAGCGACGTGGTGCCGGTGGACATGCCGCCGATCACCGCGATCAGGCACACCGGCAGGAAGAACCAGCTCGGTGCCACCGCCAGCAGGCCGCCGACATAGTTGTTGGCCGCGATATAGTCCGGTGCCTTGACCGCCACGATGGTCGCGGTGGCCAGGCCGAACAGGAACGGGATCAACGTCGCGATCTGTGCGAACACCACCGCCAGCATGATCCGCATCTTCGAGGTTTCCCGCGGGATGTAGCGCGACCAGTCACCGAGGAACGCCCCGAAGGAAATCGGGTTGCTCATGGCCACCAGTGCCGCACCGATAAACGCCGCCCAGAAACCGGTCTGGCCGAGGGCAACGGTGCCGGCGAAGTGACTGTCGAAAGCGGGTGCGAAGGCGAAGATGCCCAACAGGAACAGCAGGCTCGCCGCCCATACTGCAATGCGGTTGACCCACAGCATGAAACGAAAGCCGTAGATGCACACCGTCAGTACCAGAATGGCGAACACGCCGTAGGCCAGGCCCAAGGTCAAGTCGGTTTCCGGCAAGCCCACCAGCCGTTTCGCACCGCCTACCAGCGCATCGCCTGAACTCCACACCGACAGTGAGAAGAACGCGATAGCGGTCAGCAGTGACAGGAACGAGCCGACAATCCGCCCGTGCACGCCAAAGTGCGCACCGGAAGACACGGCGTTATTGGTGCCATTGAGCGGACCGAACAGGCCCATGGGCGCCAGGATCACCGCACCCACCAGCACGCCCAGCACAATTGCCCAGACGCCGGCCTGAAACGACAAGCCAAACAGCACCGGAAAGCTCCCCAGCACGGCGGTGGCGAAGGTGTTGGCACCGCCGAAAATCAGGCGAAACAAATCCTTCGGCCCGGCGGTACGTTCGTGGTCCGGGATCTGTTCGACGCCGTTGGTTTCTATGTTACGAATACTGTTTTCGTTGTTTTTATTATTCATGATCTGCTCCGATCACATTGGCTAATGGGGCGGCAGCCCTTCCGGCATAGCGGACAAATGTTCGTGACAGGCCAGCCACAGGCCTTCTTTTTGTTGTGGGCGATCACCTTGTCGCTTGAAGACAATGGTCTCGCGTTCCTGGCTAAAGCATTGCTCCCCGTTCATGCGCAGCTCGGTGGCCACGTCATGCACAAATACCGCGACGTCACCGTGCAGGCTGACGAAAGCGTTGCTTGAGGTGCAGGACAGCACCTCAAAACCCTCGTCCCGGCGCCAGCTGTCCCACAACACCTGATAGGCATCGCGACTCAGCAGCGGCTGGGGGAGGGTGTAGAACACGAAGCTGGCGTCGGCACTGAACGCGCCGAAGTAGGCGGCGCGGTCATTGCGGGCGAAGGCCGACACCAGGTCGGCCGCGGCTTTTATTACCTCGGCCTGGGCGCTCATCAGCGGTGCGCCACGCCCGGCAATACGCAGAGCATTTCGTACAGCAGGTTGGCGCCCAGCAGCGAGGTGTTGCCGGTGGTGTCGTACGGCGGCGAAACTTCTACCAGATCGCAACCAATCAGATCCAGGCCTTGGCAGCCGCGGATGATTTCAATCGCCTGGATGGTGGTCAAGCCACCGATTTCCGGGGTGCCGGTGCCAGGCGCCCAGGCCGGGTCGATGCCGTCGATGTCGAAGCTCAGGTACACCGGGCCGCCGCCGACTTTCTCGCGCACTTCAGCCATCAAGGGCGCCAGCGAGTGGTGCCAGCATTCTTCAGCCTGAACCACACGGAAGCCCTGTTTGCGGCTCCAGTTGAAGTCTTCGGCGGTGTAGCCTTGGGCGCGCAGGCCGATCTGGACCACGCGGTCGCAATCCAGCAAGCCTTCTTCCACCGCGCGGCGGAAGGTAGTGCCGTGGGCGATTTTCTCGCCGAACATATGGTCGTTGACGTCAGCGTGGGCATCGATGTGCACCAGCCCGACCTTGCCGTGTTTCTTGTGGATCGCCCGCAGGATCGGCAGGGTGATGGTGTGGTCGCCACCCAGGGTCATCGGGATCACGTTGTGTTCGAGGATTTCGTCGTAGGCTTCTTCGATGATGCGCACGGCGTCCAGCAGGTTGAAGGTGTTGATCGCCACGTCGCCGATGTCGGCAACCGACAGCGAGTCAAACGGCGCAGCGCCGGTGGCCATGTTGTAAGGGCGGATCATCACCGACTCAGCGCGGATTTCCCGCGGCCCGAAACGGGTGCCGGCACGCAGGGAGGTGCCGATGTCCAGGGGCACACCGACAAACGCGGCGTCCAGGCCCTTGGCCGATTGCAGATGGGGAAGACGCATCATGGTGGCGATGCCGGCGAAGCGCGGCATTTCGTTGCCGCCCAGTGGTTGGTGGAAAATCTTGTCCACGGGATTGCCTCATCGTTGTGTTTATTAGAGGCCGATTCTGCGAAATGCAGGGGAAGGGAAGAATCGGCAGGGGCAAATACTTAGTTCAGATTTTTCTAAACTAATGCCTGAGGTAGACTCGGTTCAAATGTGGGAGCGGGCTTGCTCGCGAATACGGTGTGTCGGTCACGGAGGGTTCGATTGATCCACCGCATTCGCGAGCAAGCCCGCTCCCACAGGTTTTATGTTTGCCTCTGGAGAGCCCATGGCCAACGCCTTGCCCGACCTGAAACTCCTGCGCATCTTCGTCAGCGTCGTGCGGCACCAGGGTTTCGCCAATGCCCAGCACGAACTCAACCTGTCGACCTCGGCCATCAGCACTTACATGAGCCAACTGGAAGCCGCGTTGGGCCTGGTGCTGTGCCATCGCGGCCGGGGTGGTTTCAGCCTCACCAGCAAGGGCGAGTTGTTCCATCAGGAAACCTTGCGCCTGCTGGGCGAGCTGGAAGGCTTCGAGCAATACGCCGCTGCGCTGAAAGGCGAGTTGCGCGGCACCCTGAAGCTTGGCGTGCTCGACTCCACCGTCAGTGACAAAGCCCTGCCGTTTGCCGAAGTCATCGGCGCCTACAGCCAGGAACACCCGGCGGTGCATTTGCACCTGTCGGTGATGAGTCCTTACGAGTTGCAGCTCGGCGTCCAGGACAATCGCCTGGACCTGGCCATCGGCGCCTTCTCCAACCGCATGAGCGGGCTGATCTACATGCCGCTGTACCGCGAACAGCACTGGCTGTATTGCAGCACCCGCCACCCGTTGTTCAACGAGCGGCGCATTCCCGAACAGGTGATCACCCAGCAACGCATGGTCGGTCGTGGTTACTGGAGCCAGGCCGAACTGGCGCGCCACGGCTTCAAGCACAGCGCTGCCACGGTGGAAAGTATGGAGGCGCAACTGATCCTGGTGCTGTCCGGCGCCTACATCGGCTACCTGCCGGAACACTACGCCCAGGCCTGGGCCGACAAGGGGGATTTGCGGGTGCTGCTGCCGGCGACCTTTGGTTACCAGGCTCCGTTCTCGATGATCATGCGCCGGGGCCGCAGCCGCGAACCCCTGATCCAGACCTTCCGCGATTTACTCAAAGCCCAGCTCAACCAGGCCTGAAAACCATGTCCAGACCCCAATGCCCCCGCTGCCTGCGGCCCACCACTCATTGCCTGTGCGCGCTGATCCCCAGCCTGGATAGCCGTACCCGCGTGTTGCTGTTGCAGCATCCAAGCGAGGTCAATCATGCCTTGAATACAGCGCGGCTGGCGGCGCTGGGGTTGGTGAATGCGCAGTTGGTAGTGGGCGAGATATTTGAGGATTTGCAGGCGTTGTTGAATCCGCCGGGTTATCAAGCGCGATTGTTATTCCCTGCCGAGGATGCACAACCGTTGCAGGCCTACGCGCCATCCGACGAACCGTTGCTGCTGGTGGTGCCGGACGGCACCTGGCGCAAGGCGCGCAAGCTGCTGCACCTCAATCCGTTGTTGGCGGCGTTGCCTCGGGTGACGCTGGCGGAAGGCGCCGTGTCCCGTTACCGGCTGCGCAAGGCGCCGGGGCCCGGGGCATTGTCGACGGTGGAGGCCATCGTGCAGGCGTTGCAGGTGCTCGAAGCGCCCACGTCATTTGAGCCGCTGCTGAAACCTTTTGAGGCATTGATCGACGGACAAATTGCAGCGATGGGCGATGAAGTGTTCCAGCGAAACCATTGTGATTTGAGCTCCCGTAGCTAAGTCAGAAGCACTTACGGCTTTATCTGGCTTGCGAGAATTGAGTTTAAGGTCCGTTGTATAGATGCTTAAGACAGACTGAAATTTGAGTGTAAGAACAAAACAAGTTTTAAAAAAAACGAACGATAAGTCTGAGTATTTCTTTTTTTGCTGTATTCGAGCCTTGGTTCTGTACGAAAAGTACGGGCTAGGAAAACTAATACATACCGACTTTTGCGTAGGAAAATTCATCATCTCAAGCGTGGGGCCCTATATTAAGCCGTCGTGTAATGGTGGGGGCGAGCATCGAGTGAAAAAAGCTGTACTGGGGAACTTAAGGTGTACATGTTCGTAAAAAGTAACCTTGGTTTGGTTATGAGGAAGCCTGAAAGATTTTTTTACATTTCTAGAGTTTCTCAATAGTAACTTCCTGCTAGCTTTTAGGTTCTCGGTAACGCCGAGAAACACAGAAACTTAAAAGGAGCACATCATGAAATCTGCAATCGAACTATTTAAAACCGACGTGACTGGCGTTTCTACCAAGGGCGTTTGCCTCTGGTAAGTGCGTGAGGAAGAAGGGAGTTAATCTCCCTTTTTCTTTAGCTTCTAGATTGCGCATATCAGGGGTAGGAGCGATGTTCGTATGGACGACTTTGGCTATCATACGATTTGGGATATTACCGGGGCGGATTCGTATCTGTTAAAAGATGCATCTGCACTGCATGATTTTTTTCTCGGCACTTTGCAATACTCGCGGTTCACCGTTCTCGATCATCTGATATACAAGTTTGATGTGGGGGGCGAAGGCGTAACGGGCCTATATTTATTGTCTGAGTCCCATCTGTCCTATCACACCTACCCGGAAACCCATTACATCAGCATTGACGTTTATACCTGCGGCTCGAACAATATTTCTATTAATGAATGTATTCGAAATTTTTTCGGCAGCGGTGTACAGATCGTCACGCGTACACTATTACGTGGAAGTAATGTTGTTTTCAAGGAGGCGGAAAAATGAAGCTTGTTAATAACGGGGTTGTTAAATTTGACTACCAGTTCCCCTTATACAATTTTTTCTTTCCGTCGCAGTCACTTGATGTTTTTCAACCCGACGAAAAAAAGTTGTCTGGCTTGCTAAATGGTGCCAATAATAAAGCAGCGTCGCGGGCATTGTATTTTCATATCCCGTTCTGCGAAGCCATCTGTTCGTTTTGTCCATTTACCCGCGGCTTGTACAAGAATGAAGAAGATATTGATCGTTACACTGAGGCGCTGATAAAGGAGATTGAATACAAGTCTAGGTTGATGGATTTTAAAGCCGTTCCAGTAAGGGCGATTTTCTTCGGTGGGGGCACGCCTTCACTCCTATCGCCGCAGAATATCAATGACATTGGCGAAGCACTACACCGTTTTTTCGATATGTCGACGGTTGAGGAGTTTTCTTTTGAATTCAACATTACCAGCGTCACCCGTGAACGCGCTGTAGTGTTGGCCGATATTGGGGTTACACACGCTCGCTTCGGTTTACAAACCATCGACCCCGGCTGGAGAAAGCTATTCAATCTCAATGAGGACATTACCGAAATTGAGCGAGCGGCTAACTTATTGGTCCCCACATTCAAGCATGTCCTTTGCGACATTATGTATGGCATGAACGGTAGTAGCGAGTCTCAGACTCTAGCGGATATTGACAAGGCTGTAGAATTGGGAGTGAGCAATATTGATATTTATCCCATCAACAACGTTGTTACATCGGTAAAGCTTCATAAAAAAATCAAGGAGAGGACAGCCGAGGTTTTTCCTGCCATGCGCAAATTGAATATGAAGTTAATGATTGACGAGCATATGCGTCAAAAGGGTTACTACCCCTACAATGGGCATGGGTATGTACGGCAAACCAATAGCCAATCAGCATTGATTACACGAGATTACTCGTTCATCTACCACGAGCATGTTTATGGCTATGCCGATCATGACCTGCTGGGATTTGGCGTCGGAGCTATCTCATCGTTTGCAGAAAACGTTATAACCAACACCTCGTTGCGAGAGCAATACATCGCGAAAATGACCACCGGCGAATATATCTGTCAGGTCAGTCAACACTCTCCGGTACTTGATCTTGTCAAACCTGTCGTCCTGCGGCTTCCCTACCACGGAGAAATCGAAAAGTCTCAAGTGGCGATGAGTGACTTGCCTCAAGGGCTACTTGATCGACTGCAAGAGTTGATCGAAGCGGATCTGGTCATCGAAACAGCTACGACCTTCGAACTGACGAAGTTGGGCTGGCTATGGTATAGCAATATTATGTTTTATTTAATTCCGGAAGATGAACAAAATATTTTAAAGAAAATTGTTTTCGAAAAGCTTAGTGCCAATGGTAGAGATATAACTCGGGATGAGTTGATTTATTCTACAGGTTGAATCTCCAGGCGGAAATTAACTATGTGGGCACTTGCGCTGAATCATGAAACTCAAAGATTATCGGTTGCTTATTTTTTTTCAAAATGTGGCGAGTTTGCATTTGAAACGGCCTTTGCCGTTGCTGTTGTTACGCTGACCGAGGCGAATCTTCTATTGATTGGTCTGATCTATTTTTTTCGTTACTTGCCGAGCGCGTTGTTTTCCCCTGTCGGCGGATGGCTGGCCGATAACGTTGAAAAGAAATCAACGCTTGTGGCCGTTGAGTTAGTGAAGTGTGCAGTGGCGGTTGTGTTGTTTTTGGTGTTTGAGTACTCCCAGGCTACAGTGGGGGTTGTAATCGCAGTGTCGATGCTCATGACTGCACTTGACTGCCTGTACACGCCAACCTTTCGTGCTTATTTTCCCGATATCGTGCAGGGTGATGAACTCCCTTCTGTTAATAGCGGGTTGCAAGTTGTGGAGGATGTCTCTTCGATTGTTGGGCCTCTTATATTTTCCCTTATCGCTGTTTTGCTAGCCTCTAACTATGTGTTTGCATTCTTCTCGGTTAGCTTGTTGGTCTCGGTGGCCTGTACGTTGACTTTGGTGTCGTCAGCAAGAAGAGAAAAGAAGTCATTCAGCCTGTCGGCTATTTTCAAGGACGCCATTCGCGGTGTAGGCAGTTTGCGGAAATTTAATAAACCGCTGTTTGCAGTTATTTGTTGCACCACATTGTGTGCCATGTTTGCAACATCTGTTATACGCTTTGTTCTGCCGGCTGCGGTCATTGAGACTTTCCACTCAGAAGCCGCGGTAGGCTACATATATTCCCTGCTTGCTATAGGGACAGTGGTTGGCAGCATGTTTTACTTGAAATTCAATGCGGCAACAACTGTGCGTACGGTCATCCATTACTGGTTGCTCTATGGTGTGCTTTTTTTACTCGCGGCCATTACTCTGGAATTCAACGCTTACTTGTTTATTTTTTTACTGTTATGTGTTGGTTTTGTGGGCGCATTTGTCGACATTGCAATTATCACAAATATTCAATGCCTGTCGAACCCGCATGAGGTTGGCAAGAATTTTTCCTTATACTACTTTACAGCTGTTATTGGCGATGCCGTGTCCGGACTTATTGCAAGCCTTATGTTTCTGGTCGTGGGGCCGGCCACTTTTATTGGCATGACACTCATGCTGTGTGTTGCTTCGTTGGGTTGGAGTGTAAAAAGAGATGATGCAGATAAGGATCGTTTGTAGCGTCACCGCTTTCTTTGGCGAGAGGCCAGGGCTTACGGTCGTTTCCTTTGCAGAGTGCAACGATCTACTCAGGGCTTCTGCGCTCGTTCTAAGTTTGGAGGATGTGTTGACGGATCGCGTAATCGACTGCGTGGGCACGTGGCGGATTCCGCTGTTTGTGATTCAGGACGACGCGCGGAATTTGTGTTCCTCCATACTTGTGAAACTTCAGCCAACCGTTCTCAGGGTGCCATTGTCTGATGTCGCCACGGCCCGCGTCATTGATGCCGCCAGAACCTTCGAATCGACGGCGTTGCCGCCTTTCAGTTCTACTCTCGCTGAATTCGTCTCAAGGAAAAGACCTACGTTTGCGTGCCCCGGTCATCAGGGTGGGCGATTCCTTGATCTGCACCCCTCCGGCGTGCGCTTCAAACAATTGTTGGGTGCAAAGGTCTTCAGTGTAGATGTACCCCACGCAGCACCCGAACTGGGTGATGTGCTCAGTCATGAAGGGGCCATCAGGCACGCAGAGGATCTTGCTGCCCATGTGTTCAATGCCGACGAAACATACTTTGTCCTCAACGGCACCTCAACCGCTAACAAGATTGTCACCAGCGCCTTGCTCACAGCGGGCGATCTTGTGCTGATGGATCGAAACAACCACAAGTCTGTGTATTTGGGAGCGCTTGTTCAAAGCGCGGCTCGTGCCGTGTACCTCGATAATTTTCGTGACGACTGCGGAGTGCTCGGCGGTTACCGAAGAGGCGCACTGCAAGAGGATTCTCTCAGGGCAAGAGTTGCCGAAATCGACAAGACGAAGGCTCGGAAGCCAAGGCCGTTTCGCTTGGCAATCGTGCAGCACGCCACGTGTGATGGGGTCGTGGTGGACGCTGGTGCGCTGCTGGAACGAATAGGTCACCTCTGCGATTACGTTCTGTTCGACTCTGCCTGGCTGGGCTACGAGCCGTTTGTTGACGTGCTCGCAGATCTATCACCGCTACACATTCCACTTTCGTCGGATGCTCCAGGGATTATCGTGACGCAGTCTGTCCATAAGCAGATGTCAGGTCTTTCGCAAACCTCGCAGATTCATAAAAAGGACAGGCATATTCAATCTCAGCATCGCTATTGTTCTGAGCGCGTGTTCAATAGTGCATTTATGCTGCATTCATCGACTAGCCCGTTTTACCCGTTGTTCATGTCACTAGAGGTGAATGCGGCCATTCATGCGAATGGTAACGGTCAGCGGTTATGGAACGCCGCAGCCTCGGTGGCCAGTGAATTCAGGCGGCAGGTCGATCAACACTGTCGGGTCATCAGGGCTTACTACGGCAATAGGATGGTGCAGGCTTCAGAGGGTTTTCACCCTGTCAGTCGTAACGCCAGCTCAATAGAAGACGGTTTGCACTAGTTGGACCCGTGCAAGGTTGTGCTTACTACGCGTGCGAGTAAAAAAGCAACAGACTTTGGGGATGTTTCTATTCCTGCCAGTATCGTCACCTGTTACCTCAGAGAGATGAACGTCACCCCGGAAAAGTCCGACTTCTATAACTTCACGTTGCTGGTGTCTCCTTCTTCCGATGCTACTCAGCTCACTCTAGTGGCGCGCGCATTGGAGCGGTTGGAGCGATTGCTGTTGGACGGTGTATTAGTGACCGATGTCTTACCGTCGCTTGCAAATGCCGGGGATCGTTATGCAAATGTTTCGTTGCGTGAACTCTGCTGTGTCATCAACAACGTGTTCCAGCGCTACCACATCGAACAGCTCCAATCGGACATATTCAGACTCTGTAGTCTCGGCGCAGGCAGTGTTGACTCCGTATGCGGCAAATCAAGCTTTTGTACGCGGACAGTTCAGGCTGGCAGCTATTGCAGATGTTATCGGCTGCGTGGCCGCTGAGGGTGTGATCCCGTATCCACCAGGCATCATGTGCATTGCGCCCGGAGAGTGCTGGAACACGGCATTGATTGGTTACCTCACGGCTGTGCAAGCTCTGGTTAGTGCCTACCCGGAGTTTGCGCCCCATATTCAAGGCGTCTACTACGGTCTGCACGCCGACGGTACCGTGGCCCTGCAGGTCCATGTACTGGAGGGGGTCTGATGCCAAGGGCTCCAGGACAGTAAATGGCTGCTACTACAGCGGGTATAAGCGAGCGAAAGTTCATATATATAGATATGGACTCTTTTTTTGTCTCCGTTGAGCTTCTCGACTCGCCCCATTTGGGCATACGCCCAGTCGCAGTGGGCGGTACAGCTGCTGAGCGCGGAGTCATCAGTACGGCGAACTACATCGCCAGAAAGTTTGGTGTGAAAAGTGGCATGGCTACCGCAACGGCGCATCGTTTGTGTCCCGATTTAGTATTACTTCCAGTGCGTTTCGGGGCGTATGAGGCAGTTACACGAAAGCTTGACGAGATTTTCAGGCGATATACCGACAAAGTGGAGTTTCTGTCACTGGACGAGGCTGCTCTCGACGTGACGGGGCAGACGTGCTTCAACGGGTCGGCCACTCTCATAGCCGCGCACATTCGCGCCACCGTGCGGCAGGAACTTGGTCTGACGGCATCTGCAGGCGTTGCTCCTTTGAAATACTTGGCCAAGATTGCTTCGGAAATGAAAAAACCTGATGGAATGTTCGTTATTACACCAAGTCAGGTACGTGCATTTCTCGAGGAGTTGGATGTTCGTAAAATACCAGGCGTCGGTCCCAAGACTTACGCGGTACTGGAAAATCTGGGATGTGGACAATGCAAGGATATTACAGAGGAAAAAATTCCCGCGCTGATGCGCTATCTCGGCGTGCATGGGTTTTATGTCTGGGAGCGATGCCAAGGTATCGAAGAGCGTGACGAGCGCGGTTGCGATATCAAGTCCGTCGGCATTGAGAGAACGCTCCCCCTCGATTGCGATACGCTTTCTTACTGCCTGAAAGAACTGGATCGATTGTCTGAAGGCTTAAGGGACCGTATTGCAGAGCTGGGTAGTGATTACCTGATAACCAAAAATTTAGTGAAACTCAAGTTCTCCGATTTCTCCATCTCATCCACAGAAGCACCCGCTAACTCCCTTTGCCAACCCACTGTCACCTCGCTTTGTCGAGTGCTCTGGAATACCCGCCGCAACGGCAGGTCCGTTCGGTTGATCGGGCTCTCTGTTAAAGTCCAAAAAAAGGATCAGGACGACAACCAGCTAGCGTTTTCCTGGTAGACAAGTGACGTACCTGATTGAAAGGAATCTCAAATGGTTAGGCGCTATGAGCTCCCCAATTCAGCATGGAGTTTGATCATGGATCTGATGTCGGCGACACAAAAAACAGGTAGACCACGCCATGACGATCGCCTGATGCTCAACGGCATACTCTGGATTATGTGTTCCGGTGCAGCTTGGCGCGATCTGCCGGAGCGTTTCGGAGCATGGTCGACGGTGTATCAACGTTATCGTGATTGGCGAAACGACGGGACCCTGGAAGATATATTGGACCGATTGCGAACCCGGGTGAATGAGGATGGGGTGATCGATATGGAAAGCTGGATACTCGACCCCATCCTGTTTGGGGGAAGATTGATAAATGACTGTGCATGATTGTGCGCACTTTATAGCTGTTGGATATATGCACTACACTTTGCGTGATATGGCCCGCCAGCCTTTCCCGGTATGATGGTCGCCCCCGCAGTCTGGATTGCGAATACGCCATGACCTTGCAGTACCCCACCATCGCCGATTGCGTCGGCAACACCCCGCTGGTCCGCTTGCAGCGCCTGCCGGGCAACACCAGCAATACCTTGTTGCTCAAGCTCGAAGGGAACAACCCGGCCGGTTCGGTCAAGGACCGCCCGGCGTTGTCGATGATCACCCGCGCCGAGTTGCGTGGGCAGATCAAGCCCGGCGACACCCTGATTGAAGCCACCTCCGGTAATACCGGGATTGCCTTGGCCATGGCTGCGGCGATCAAGGGCTACAAGATGGTCCTGATCATGCCCGACAACGGCAGCGCCGAGCGTAAGGCAGCGATGACCGCCTATGGCGCCGAGTTGATCCTGGTCACCCAGGAAGAAGGCATGGAAGGCGCCCGCGACCTCGCCGAGCGTATGGCCGCCGAAGGCCGTGGCCTGGTGCTGGACCAGTTCGCCAACGGCGACAACCCCGAGGCGCACTACACCACCACCGGCCCGGAAATCTGGCGTCAGACCCAGGGCACCATCACTCACTTCGTGAGCTCGATGGGCACCACCGGCACCATCATGGGCAACTCGCGCTACCTCAAGGAGCAGAACCCCAAGATCCAGATCGTCGGCCTGCAACCGATGGAAGGCTCGGCGATCCCGGGGATCCGTCGTTGGCCCGAAGAGTATTTGCCGAAGATCTACAACGCCGCTCGGGTTGATCGCATCATCGACATGGCCCAGCGTGAAGCCGAAGACACCACCCGCCGGTTGGCCCGTGAAGAGGGCATCTTCTGCGGCGTGTCGTCCGGTGGCGCCGTGGCCGGGATGTTGCGCTTGTCCCAGGAGTTGGAAAATGCGGTGATCGTCGCGATCATCTGTGACCGTGGCGACCGTTACCTGTCGACCGGCATTTTCGACGCGCCCAACTGATGGCCAAGCACGAGAGAGGCCTGCGCTTCCAACCGACGGGCGGCAGCCGCGCCCCGCAGATTCCCGTAGGCAAGAAGCAGCGCCTGACCATCGAGCGCCTGGCCAATGACGGCCGTGGCATCGTGTTCTTTGAAGGCCGCACCTGGTTTGTGGTGGGTGCCCTGGCTGGCGAAGAGGTTGAGGCGCGGGTGTTGGGCGCCCACGGCAAAGTGGTCGAGGCCCGCACCGAGCGCGTATTTACCGCCAGCGAACTGCGCCGTCCGGCACCCTGTGTCCACGCCGGCCGCTGTGGCGGTTGCAGCCTGCAACACTTGCCCCATGACGAACAACTTGCCCTGAAACAGCGCATGCTCGCCGAGCAATTATCCCGTGTGGCCGGTGTCGAACCCCAGGAGTGGGCCGCGCCTTTGAGCGGGCCGGAATTCGGCTATCGCCGCCGCGCCCGTGTGGCCGTGCGCTGGGATGCCAAGGCGAAGAAACTCGAGGTGGGTTTCCGTGCCGTGGCCAGCCAGGACATCGTCGCCATCGACGATTGCCCGGTGCTGGTACAGGCCTTGCAGCCGATCATGCAGCGTTTGCCAAACATGCTGCGACGCTTGAGCAAACCTCAGGCGTTGGGGCACGTGGAGTTGTTCAGCGGATCGTCGATCGCCGTGTTGTTGCGACACATGGCGCCCTTGTCCGAAGCGGACCTGACGATCCTGCAGGAATTTTGTAACTTCCATGAAGCCCAGCTGTGGCTGCATGGCGAGGGCCAGCCGCAGCCTTTCGAGCCAGACCAGGCGTTGGGCTACCGGTTGGAGCAGTGGGATTTGCAGTTGGCGTACCGCCCGGGAGACTTTGTGCAGGTCAACGCCGGGGTCAACGAGGCGATGGTCGCCCAGGCCCTGGAATGGCTGGCGCCGAAGCCCGACGAGCGGGTACTGGATTTGTTTTGTGGCTTGGGCAACTTCGCCTTGCCGCTGGCCCGCCAAGTGCGGGAAGTGGTGGCGGTGGAAGGCGTGCAGGCCATGGTGGACCGGGCGGCACAAAATGCCGCCAGTAATAATTTGCATAATGTGCAGTTTTTTCAGGCCGATTTGTCCCAGCCTTTGACCGACGCGGAATGGGCCAAACAGGGCTTTTCTGCGGTACTCTTGGACCCACCCCGCGATGGTGCCCTGGAGGCTGTGCGCAAGCTCGCCACTCTGGGGGCTGATCGCCTGGTGTATGTGTCCTGCAATCCGGCAACGCTGGCGCGGGACACGGTCGAGTTGGTCAAGCAAGGCTACCGGCTAAAACGTGCCGGGATCCTCGACATGTTTCCCCAGACGGCCCATGTCGAGGCCATGGCGTTATTTGAAGCGGGCTAGGATGCCCGTTTAATCCGACTGGCCTGCATCTCCTGGGCCTGTGACCTGCCAGGGAGCGTGCACAAGCTTTTTTGTAAAGCAGGTCAGCGATGATTTTGACGCACTAAAAGGTGCGTCGTAGGGAAGGTAAGCAAGATGGTACAGGTGAGAGCACACCAGCCGATCAACACCGACGGCAGTATCAATCTCGAGGCATGGCTGGATCATGCCATCAGTGTCGACCCGGCACTGGACCGTGAAGCCTTGAAAGCAGCCTGCGAGTTCGCTCGTGAGTCTGAGCAGCAAGACAATGCGGCCAAGAACCTGTGGGCCGAAGGCACTTCAAGCTTTCGCACAGGGTTGGAAATCGCCGAGATCCTCGCCGATCTCAAGCTCGATCAGGATTCGCTGATCGCGGCGGTGCTGTATCGCGGCGTGCGCGAAGGGCATATTCAACTGCCCACCGTCAGCCAGCGCTTCGGCACGGTGGTGGCCAAGCTGATCGACGGCGTGCTGCGCATGGCGGCGATCAGTGCCAGCCTCAGCCCGCGCCAGTCTATGGTGCTGGGCACCCAGGGCCAGGTGGAAAACCTGCGCAAGATGCTGGTGGCGATGGTCGACGACGTGCGCGTCGCCCTGATCAAGCTGGCCGAACGCACCTGCGCGATTCGGGCGGTGAAAACCGCCGACGACGAAAAGCGCAACCGCGTCGCCCGCGAGGTGTTCGACATCTACGCGCCCCTGGCCCACCGCCTGGGCATCGGCCATATCAAGTGGGAACTGGAGGACTTGTCCTTCCGTTATCTCGAACCCGATCAATACAAACAGATTGCCACGCTGCTCCATGAGCGGCGGCTGGACCGTGAGCGCTTCATCGCCGACGTGATGAGCCAACTGCGCACGGAATTGCAGGCCACCGGCGTTGAAGCCGACATCAGCGGCCGCGCCAAACACATCTATTCCATCTGGCGCAAAATGCAGCGCAAGGGCCTGGCCTTCAGCCAGATCTACGACGTGCGTGCCGTGCGCGTGCTGGTGCCGGAAATGCGCGACTGCTACACCGCGTTGGGTATCGTGCACACGCTGTGGCGGCACATCCCCAAGGAATTCGACGACTACATCGCCAACCCCAAGGAAAACGGTTACCGCTCGTTGCATACGGCAGTGATCGGCCCCGAGGGCAAGGTGCTGGAAGTGCAGATTCGCACCCATGCGATGCACGAAGAAGCGGAGCTGGGTGTATGCGCGCACTGGCGCTACAAGGGCACCGACGTCAAGGCCGGGTCCAACCAGTACGAAGAGAAAATCTCCTGGTTGCGCCAGGTGCTGGAATGGCACGAAGAGCTGGGCGACATCGGTGGTTTGGCCGACCAGTTGCGGGTGGACATCGAACCCGACCGGGTCTACATCTTCACCCCCGACGGCCATGCGATCGACCTGCCCAAGGGCTCCACGCCGCTGGATTTTGCCTACCGTGTGCACACCGAGATCGGCCACAACTGCCGTGGCGCCAAGATCAACGGGCGCATCGTGCCGCTCAACTACAGCCTGCAGACCGGTGAGCAGGTCGAGATCATCACCAGCAAGCACGGTACGCCGAGCCGCGACTGGCTGAACCCGAACCTGGGCTACATCACCACCTCCCGGGCGCGGGCGAAGATCGTCCACTGGTTCAAATTGCAGGCGCGCGACCAGAACGTCGCCGCCGGCAAAACCTTGCTTGAGCGCGAATTGGCACGCCTGGGCCTGCCGCAGGTGGACTTCGACAAGCTGGCCGACAAGGCCAACATGAAGATCGCCGAAGACATGTTCGCTGCCTTGGGTGCCGGCGATTTGCGCTTGGCGCAGTTGGTGAATCTGGCCCAGCAACTGGTTGAGCCGGAGCGTGGCAGCGAGCAGCTTGAGCTTATTCCGCGTAAAGCCACCGGCTACAAGCCAGGCAAGCGTGGCGATATCCAGATCCAGGGTGTCGGCAACCTGATGACGCAAATGGCAGGCTGCTGCCAGCCGTTGCCGGGCGACGCTATCGTCGGTTACATCACTCAAGGCCGTGGGGTGAGTATTCACCGCCAGGACTGTGCCTCGGTGTTGCAACTGGGCGGGCGCGAGCCGGAGCGGATCATCCAGGTCAGTTGGGGCCCGGTGCCGGTGTTGACCTATCCGGTGGACATCGTCATTCGCGCCTACGACCGTTCCGGCCTGCTACGCGACGTGTCGCAGGTGCTGCTCAACGAGCGGATCAACGTGCTGGCGGTCAACACCCGCTCGAACAAAGAGGACAACACTGCGTTGATGTCCCTGACTATCGAGATTCCGGGGCTGGACGCGTTGGGTCGGTTGCTGGGGCGTATTTCCCAGTTGCCGAACATCATTGAGACCCGGCGCAACCGGACACCCTAAATCGGGAGCGCTTTACTGTAGGAGCGAGCTTGCTCGCGAAGGAGGTCAACGATAACGCGTGCTTTCTGGATAAACGCGTCGTTGCTGAGTTTTTCGCGAGCAAGCTCGCTCCTACAGGGGGTGATAAAGAGACTGACTGATGTATTCACTTGAAGACCTGCTGCACCTGATGAACCGCCTGCGCGACCCGCAATACGGTTGCCCGTGGGACATCAAGCAAACCTACGCCACCATCGTGCCCCATACCCTGGAAGAAGCCTACGAAGTCGCCGACGCCATCGAGCGCGGGGATTTTGATCACCTGCAAGGAGAGCTGGGCGACCTGTTGTTCCAGGTGGTGTATTACAGCCAGCTCGCGCGGGAAGAAGGGCGCTTCGAATTTGCCGGGGTGATCGACAGCATTACCCGCAAGTTGATTCGTCGCCATCCGCATGTATTCCCCACCGGCGACCTGTATGCGCCGCTGGACATCCCGCAGATGAGCGAGGAACAGGTCAAGCAGCGCTGGGAAGAGATCAAGGCCGAGGAGCGTGCGGAAAAGTCCGACGCGCCACAGCAATTATCCCTGCTGGATGACGTACCCACGGCCTTGCCGGCGCTGTCCCGCGCCGCCAAATTGCAAAAGCGCGCCGGGCAGGTGGGTTTTGACTGGCCAGCCGCGTTGCCAGTAGTGGATAACGTGCGCGAAGAGCTGGATGAAGTGCTCGAAGCCATGGCCGATAACGACCCGGTTGCCATCGCGGATGAGGTGGGTGACCTGCTGTTTGCAGCGGTCAACCTGGCTCGTCACCTCCAGGTCGACCCGGAAGCGGCCTTGCGTTTAGCCAACGCTAAATTCGAACGACGTTTCCGATTTATCGAACAGGCATTGCGCGACACACGCCAATCCATAGAAGATTGCACCCTCGAAGAGTTGGACGCCCTGTGGGGCGAAGCCAAACGCCAGGAAAAGAATCTGTCCAGCTGCGGCTGAGCCGTTGCCCAAGTGAGTAAGCACCATGAGCATTTCCCTTCGCGACCAGTTGCTCAAAGCAGGCCTGGTCAACCAAAAGCAGGCCAAGCAGGTCGGCAAAGAGAAACAGAAACAGCAGCGCCTGGTGCATAAAGGCCAGGTCACGGCGGACGATAGCCAGGCGCGCCTGGCCATTGAGGCGCATGCCGAGAAGGTCAAGCGCGACCAGGAGCTGAACCGTCAGCACCAGGAAAAAGCCGAGGCCAAGGCCCGTGTTGCACAGGTCAAGCAACTGATCGAAACCTCGCGCCTGCCCAAGCTGACCACCGAGGACTACTACAACTTCGTGGACGACAAGAAGGTCAAGCGCCTGTCGGTCAACACGCTGATGCGCAACAAGCTGAGCAACGGCTCCCTGGCGATCGTGCATCACGGTGGCGGTTACGAGGTAATCCCGCGCGAAGCCGCGCTGAAGATCCAGGAGCGGGCGCCAGAGCGTATCGTCCAGATGAACGTCCTGACCGAAAGCCAGGTGCCGGATGAGGATGATCCGTACGCCGCCTACCAGATCCCTGATGACCTGATGTGGTAAGGCTATAGAAACGACATTGTGGTGAGTGAGCTTGCTGTGGCGAGGGAGCTTGCTCCCGCTGGGGCGCGAAGCGCCCCCCAAGATCCAAAACCCTAAAATCCCAAACCCCAAAAAACACAAACCCCGCTCAAAAGGCGGGGTTTGTGTTTTTAGATACTCCAGCTGCGTGGGGCTGGCTATCTACAGGATTTCAGAGTTTCAGGAGCTTTGCGCCTGCCGTTTCATCTCAAGGGTCTCGAGCTCGTTTTTATAATTATGAGCTTCGCTCTCGTCGTGAAACATGCCGACCAGCAGGTCTTGCTGGTGTACATCCCAGATGTGAATCCCGTGGGCTACTGCTTCGTGGGACATATGTTCATCGTCGCGTTCAGTTACTTTTACAGTCATCTGCTTGCTCCAATCTCTGGTTGATCTGCGGCAAGGCGTCGCAGGCCTTTGTTATATGATTTGTTAGCTTGCTAAGTAAATAACCAGGAATTGCAACACACCTTTACAGAAATTGAAGTAATCGCCCGAGCCCACGCAAACCGCGACATTGCGTCGCAGGGCGCTGAGTTATATGACAAAAGTTTCATGTTGGCGTCAGGTGACAGGCGAAAAAAAGCCCCGCATACGCGAGGCTCTTTTATTGCGCAGAGGATCAGCTGCCTTTGACAGCCTTGCCGTCAACGGTGCCGTCTTGCAGCATGATGTTGTATTCCTTGCCGTCGGTCTCAACCTGACGCAGGGCAACCAGGATGCCGCCCCAGTCCTTGGCAAACCACATTTGGGTAATGCGCTTGCTTTGAGTCGGGTCACGCACGCGCTCGACCTTGATCGCATCGATGGAGCCGGCTTTGGTCTGGACCTTTTCCGGGCCAATCACGCGGAAGTCGTAGGTATCGACATCAGTACCTTCGACGACGTTGTAGCTCATGCTTTTCTTGCCGGCTGCCACATCGCGCTGCAGTGCCAACTGGTAGGTCGACTTGTCGAGCATGCCGCTTTGAAGGGCCACGTTGACCGGGTCCTTGTTTTCAAAGCCGGTGACTTTCTTGGCCGTCTGATCGAAGTCGAGGTTGATCTTCTTCGTCTTGCCCAGGCCGCCGCGTTCAAAGGTGTAGCTCACCGGCTGCAGGGCGTCTTTGTCGAAGCGAATCACGCTGGTTTCAGTCAGGCTGGCGATCATCATGGAAGCCTTGAAATTCAAGGTCCAGCTGCCGTTGTCATTCTTGGTCAGGCTGCGTTCTGCCGAACCACTCATGGGCAACTGTTTCCAGTCGGCGGTGTAGCTGGCGGAGAAAGGGTGAAGGTCTGCCGCTTGCACGGCAGGCAAGGCGAACAGCGCAAAGGCGAAGAGCAGGGCGCGACGCATAAAGTCTCCTAGGTTCGAATCAAGTGGCCGCTGGCCGCAAGTAACTGACCGTCCAATAATGCACCGTGGTCGCCAAGAATCAACCGCCCCTCAGCGAACCAGCGAACAGCCAGCGGGTAAATCCTGTGTTCCTGGGTGTGAACCCGTTGCGCAAGCGTCTGCGCAGAGTCCGCAGACTCTACCGGAACTACTGCCTGTACGACCAGAGGCCCGCCATCGAGTTCCTCGGTAACAAAGTGCACGCTGCAGCCGTGCTCGGTGTCGCCGGCCTCAAGGGCACGCTGGTGGGTGTGTAACCCTTTGTATTTGGGCAGCAGGGACGGGTGGATATTCAGCAGGCGCCCGTTGTAGTGGCGCACGAAGTCAGCGCTGAGAATGCGCATGAAACCGGCCAGTACCACGAGTTTGGGGTTGAAGGCGTCGATCAGTTCGATCAAGGCGCTGTCGAAGGCCTCGCGGCCTTCGAAAGCCTTGTGATCCAGGGAGCGGGTGTCGATGCCCGCGTCCCTGGCGCGTTGCAGGCCGTAGGCGTCGCTGCGGTTGGAGATCACCGCAGCGATGCGCACCGGGCTGTCGCCGGTGCGCGTGCTGTCGATCAGGGCCTGCAAGTTACTGCCGGTGCCGGAGAGCAGCACCACGACATCACAGGTTGCAGGCATCAGTGCGCCTTAAGGTTCTTCAGTTCAACCTGAGCCGCGCCTTCAGGAGCGGTTGCGATCTGGCCGATGACCCAAGGCTGCTCGCCGGCTTCACGCAGTACGTTCAGCGCGGTTTCAACGTGCTCTTGAGCCACGCAGATGACCATGCCCACGCCGCAGTTCAGCACGCGGTGCATCTCGGTTTCGTTGACGTTGCCTTTCTCTTGCAGCCAGTCGAAGACTGCCGGGCGCTGCCAGCTGGCCACGTCGACAATCGCCTGGGCGCCTTTAGGCAGTACGCGCGGGATGTTGTCCAGCAGGCCGCCACCGGTGATGTGGGCCATGGCCTTGACGGCGCCGGTGTCCTTGATCAGCTTGAGCAACGGCTTCACGTAGATGCGGGTCGGTGCCATCAGCAGGTCGGTCAAAGGCTTGCCGTCGAGCTGGATGGTTTCGATGTCGGCACCGGAAACTTCGATGATCTTGCGGATCAGCGAGTAGCCGTTGGAGTGCGGGCCGGACGATGGCAGGGCCAGCAGGGCGTCACCGGCAGCGACTTTGGAGCCGTCGATGATTTCGGATTTTTCTACAACGCCGACGCAGAAACCGGCCAGGTCGTAGTCTTCGCCTTCGTACATGCCTGGCATTTCAGCGGTTTCACCACCGACCAGGGAGCAGCCGGACAGTTCGCAGCCAGCGCCAATGCCGGTAACCACTTGGGTCGCGGTCTCGACGTTGAGCTTGCCGGTGGCGTAGTAGTCAAGGAAGAACAGCGGCTCGGCGCCACACACCACCAGGTCGTTCACGCACATGGCAACCAGGTCGATGCCGATGCTGTCGTGCTTGTTCAGGTTCAGTGCCAGGCGCAGCTTGGTGCCCACACCGTCGGTGCCGGAGACCAATACAGGCTGCTTGTAGCCGGCCGGGATCTCGCAGAGGGCGCCAAAACCGCCCAGGCCGCCCATGACTTCGGGGCGCGCAGTGCGCTTGGCGACGCTCTTGATGCGTTCGACCAATGCTTCACCGGCGTCGATGTCTACACCGGCGTCCTTGTAGCTCAGGGAGGGTTGCTTGCTCATGATCCAGGCCTTTAGGGGGGATTCAGGGGTAACGACCGAATGCGGCGGGAATACCGAAACCTGACGTTTCAGCATGGCCTGCCATTGACGGTCTGCGAAGGCGCGCGATTTTATCAGGCTTGAGGGGCAGCGGCCATCCTCGGGCCGACGGGCAGGGGCAATAGCTGTTAAAAAAATCGCTAATCGAGTCGGTCACGGGCCGTATTAAGGTATAGCCTTTAACTCGCTATCGTTATGACAGTACAAAAACTTACCGAGGCCCTGTGAATGTTTTGCCGGTCGCTGTGGTCACAGCCTTGCTCAACAGTGTTCACGCGGTCTGTTCCAACCGCTTATTTGTCGTTCGGGAATCTTCTTTCATGGGTCTGAGTAAATATTTTTTTGTGGGCTGCTTGTCGTTTGTCAGCCTGGCGAGTCATGCCGAAACCCTCAATGGCCTCTATCAAGTGCTGGAGCCAGTCAGCAGCCAATCTCCCCAGGAGCGTGACCAGGCGACCCAGCGTGCCCTGCAAACCCTGGTGATCCGCCTGACCGGCGACGCCAAGGCCGCCGATGGCCCGGGCCTGGCGGCGATTCGCAAAGACCCGCAACAGATCATCAGCCAATACGGCTACGACGCCGGCCCGCCGGAAAGCCTGCAAGTGGATTTCGATCCCGTCAGTACCGACCGCGCCTTGCGTGGGGCGGGCTTGGCGCTGTGGGGCAGCAACCGGCCGTCGATCCTCGGTTGGTGGCTGAACGACTCCGTCGAAGGCAGCAGCCTGGTGGGTGATGGCCAGGCCGTCGCCCAACCGCTGCGTCGCGCGGCCCAGCACCGTGGTTTGCCTTTGCGCCTGCCGCTGGGTGACCTGGACGAACAAATCGTCGCCACTGCCCCGAATCTTGAAAGCCCCGACGCCACGCCTCTGCGTGCCGCGTCCGAACGTTACGGCGCCGACGCCTTGCTGGCGGTGCATGCCCGCGAAGACGGCGGCCAATGGTCGGCCAAGTGGCGGCTGTGGTTGGGCGATAAAAGTGAGCAGGGCACCGCCACCGGTACTGACACCGCCGCGCTGGCCGACGCCGTGCTGCTGGCTGTCAGCGAACGCCTGGCACCGCGCTTTGCGGTCAAGGCCGGCGCGGCCACCAGCGATCAGTTGCTCGAAGTGCAGGGCATGAACCTGGAGCATTACGCCGCCTTGGGTCATCTGCTTGAGCCGTTTGGTGCCCAGCCGGTGCGGGTGGATGGCAGCCGCATCGTCTATCGTGTGAATGGCAGCCCCGAGCAGTTGCGCACCCAGTTGAGCTTGGCCAAGTTGCAGGAAATCCCGGCGGGTGAAGTGCCGGCTCCGCAGCCGGTGGTGGAAGGCTCGCAACCGGCGCCGGTCGAGCCGACGCCGCAGTTACGTTTTCATTGGTAAGCGTTCTTCCTTCTTATATAGAAGCAGGAAGCAAATAACAGAGGGAAGGGTTTATGGCGGATACGCGTCGTTGGGTGTGGCTTGGCGGGATTGTCCTGCTGTGCGTTTTTGTGTTCCTGCTGCATTCGATCCTGACGCCGTTCCTGGTCGCGTTACTGTTGGCCTACCTGTTCGATCCCGTGGTGGATCGCCTGGAAAAGATCGGCCTGTCACGTACCTGGGGCGTGGTGGCGGTGTTTGCGTTGTTCACCTTGATCATCACGGCGTTGGTGCTGGTGCTGGTGCCGATGCTGGCCAAGCAATTGTTCAAGCTCTATGAGCTGGCGCCACAGATGCTCGACTGGCTGCAACACACGGCCATGCCGTGGGCGCAGGCCAAGCTGGGGCTGGCAGACGGGTTCTGGAAGTTCGACAAGGTCAAGGCTGCCATCAGCGAGCACATGGGCCAGACTACCGATATCGTCGGCGTGGTGTTGAGCCAGGCGACGGCTTCGAGCCTGGCGCTGATTGGTTGGCTGACCAACCTGGTACTGATTCCGGTAGTGGCGTTCTACCTGTTGCGGGACTGGGACATCATGATGGCCAAAATCCGCGGCCTGCTGCCGCGCGACCGCGAGGAGCGCATCGTCTCCCTGGCCGGGGAATGCCATGAGGTGCTCGGCGCCTTCGTCCGTGGCCAGTTGCTGGTGATGCTGGCTCTGGGGATCATCTATGCGGCGGGGCTGATGGCTATCGGCCTGGAGCTGGGGTTGTTGATCGGCCTGATCGCCGGCCTGGCGGCCATCGTGCCGTACATGGGCTTTGTGATCGGTATTGGCGCGGCGCTGGTGGCCGGGCTGTTCCAGTTTCACGGCGACCTGTACCCGATGCTCGGGATTGTCGCGGTGTTTATGGTCGGCCAGGCCCTGGAAGGCATGGTGCTGACGCCGTTGCTGGTGGGTGACCGGATCGGTCTGCACCCAGTGGCAGTGATCTTCGCGATCCTGGCGGGCGGCGAGCTGTTCGGCTTCACCGGCATCCTCCTGGCGCTGCCGGTGGCGGCGGTGATCATGGTGCTGGTGCGCCATGTGCACGACCTGTACAAGGACTCGGACATGTACGCCGGGGTCGAGGATCCGGAGTTATAACCGCAGTATCACAAACCCGGCTCAAGGCCGGGTTTGTCGTTTATCGGCTCTGGCGTTTCGCCATTGCGTCAAACAATCTCCACCAAATCCAACAAGTTAACGCAAACCTTTGATTTTGCTTGTGGTCTGCTGCATTGTGCGCCCGGCGTCACGGGTATAAACTTTGCAAACTTTACACAGAGGTCACTAACGGTTCGATTGGAGCCGTTCAGTCAGCATGAAACCGATTCAGCTGCCCCTAGGTGTGCGTCTGCGTGACGACGCTACCTTTATCAATTACTACCCAGGCGCCAATGCCGCTGCACTCGGCTATGTCGAGCGGCTCTGCGAAGCCGACGCCGGGTGGACCGAAAGCCTGATCTACCTCTGGGGCAAGCATGGCGTGGGGCGTACCCACTTGTTACAGGCCGCTTGCCTGCGCTTCGAGCAGATGGGGGAGCCAGCAGTTTACTTGCCGCTGGCGGAGCTACTGGACCGTGGTATCGAGATCCTCGACAACCTTGAGCAATACGAACTGGTTTGTCTGGACGACTTGCACGCGGTAGCGGGGCGGGCGGATTGGGAAGAGGCGCTGTTCCATCTGTTCAACCGCTTGCGTGACAGCGGCCGGCGTTTGTTGATTGCCGCGTCCACCTCGCCACGTGAGTTGCCGGTGAAGCTGGCCGACTTGAAGTCGCGGCTGACCCTGGCACTGATCTTCCAGATGCGCCCGTTGTCCGACGAAGACAAATTGCGTGCCCTGCAACTGCGTGCGTCCCGCCGCGGGCTGCACCTGACCGACGAGGTCGGGCATTTTATCCTCACTCGCGGCACCCGTAGCATGAGCGCACTATTCGACTTGCTCGAACAGCTCGATCAGGCCTCCTTGCAGGCCCAGCGCAAGCTGACGATTCCCTTCCTTAAAGAAACCCTGGGCTGGTAGCCAGCCCTTTAAAATCGGGGCTTCCGGCAAATTCCAGGCGTCAGAAAACCCGCGTTTTGGCCGTTTTGGCCACGCAAATGGGTCGAATAGGGTGTTAAGGGCTTAGATGTCATAGTCCAAACAAGAAGTCACATAGATCACGATTGAATTTGCAAATCGATGTGATAGAGGGCATAGTCTCGGCTTCTTTACACATCAGCCACGGTCGTGCCCATGCTAAATCGCTTCGCACCCCTCGTGCCTCTCGCACTCGTTACCCTGTTGTTTGGTTGCGCCACCCACACTCAAAACGTGGCTGAGCAGCAAAAACCAGCACAACAGTCCCAGGCAAAATTCGTTGCATCCCAATCTTCTACTGTTTACGAAGAAGAGATCGCAACCGAAAAAGAACTCGCCGACTTCGCCGGCAGCAAGCCTTACCAGCTTCCAGTTCTGGCCGACAGCATTCTCGAACGTGGCATGTCCCTGATCGGTACCCGTTACCGTTTCGGCGGTACCTCTGAAGCCGGTTTCGACTGCAGCGGTTTCATCGGCTACCTGTTCCGTGAGGAAGCCGGCATGAATCTGCCGCGCTCCACCCGCGAAATGATCAACGTGGATGCACCGTTGGTCGCGCGGAACAACCTCAAGCCCGGTGATCTGCTTTTCTTTAGTACGGCCGGCCGTGGTCGTGTCAGCCACGCCGGTATCTACCTGGGCGACAACCAGTTTATCCACTCCAGCAGCCGCCGCAGCGGTGGTGTACGAGTCGACAACCTGGGTGACAGTTACTGGAGCAAAACCTTCATCGAAGCCAAGCGCGCCCTGGCGATGGCTCCGACTACCGTTACCGCCAGCAAGTAAAGTTAAAGTGATACTTGAAGTTTGACGTGTAAGCGCTAGAATCCCTGGACATTGTTGTAAATCGATCGCGCGAGCTTTGCTTGCGCGTTCTGTTTTTCAACGTTCGGCAGCGAAAGCCGCATCCAGATCAGGATTGTTCTGCCCATGTCGACCTCGGCCCGCCTAATTCTTCTCGTTTGCGCCGCGCTGCTCAGCGCCTGCGCAAGTCGTCCTCCGCCTGCTCCCGTGGCCGTCAAGCCCAAGCCGGTGTTCAATACCTACGCTACCCAAAATTTCTCGCCTGCGGCCGAAGATGTGCTCTTTCGTGCGCTGGGCCTGGTCGGCACGCCTTATCGTTGGGGCGGCAACACGCCGGACTCGGGGTTTGATTGCAGCGGCTTGATCGGTTTCGTCTACCGTGATGCCGCGGGCATCTCCCTGCCGCGTACCACCCGCGAGCTGATCGTGATGCGCGCCCAGGACGTGAGCGAAAACAACCTGCAAACCGGCGACCTGATCTTCTTCGCCACCGGTGGCGGCTCGCAGGTCAGCCACGCCGGGATCTACGTGGGTGAAGGGCGCTTTGTGCATGCGCCGCAAACCGGCGGTACGGTGAAGCTGGACACGCTGTCCAAGGCCTATTGGCAGAATGCCTACCTGAGCGCCAAGCGCGTGTTGCCGGCCGATCGCCTGGCACGAAACCCGTAAGCAAAAACAACTGTGGGAGCCTAAGGCTCCCACAGTGCTTTTCAGGGTCGGCTATTTAGCCGCCGACACTCGCCACACTTTGTTCCCCACATCGTCCGCCACCAACAAATCCCCTTGCTTGTCGATCACCACGCCGACCGGACGGCCCATGGCTTTCTCATCGCTGTTGAGGAACCCGGTCAGCACATCCACCGGCTGGCCTTTGGGCTTGCCGGCCTCAAACGGCACAAAGATCACTTTGTAGCCACTGTGAGGCTTGCGGTTCCACGAACCATGTTGGCCGATAAACGCGCCATTGCTGAATTGAGCGGGTAACTTGCTGCCGTCGGCAAAGGTCAGCCCGAGCGAGGCTGTGTGTGGGCCTACCGCATAATCCGGTGCAATCGCTTTGGCTACCAGGTCCAGGTTCTGCGGTGTGACCCGCACATCCACGTGCTGCCCGTAGTAACTGAATGGCCAGCCGTAGAAGGCGCCATCCTTGACCGAGGTGATGTAGTCCGGCACCAGGTCGCTGCCGATTTCATCGCGCTCGTTGACCGCCGTCCATAGCGCGCCGCTTTGCGGCTCCCAGGCCATGCCGTTGGGGTTGCGCAGGCCGGAGGCGAAGATGCGGTGCTGGCCGGTGGCGCGGTCCACTTCCCAGATCGCGGCCCGGCCTTGTTCGGCTTCCAGGCCGTTTTCCCCGACGTTGCTGTTGGAGCCCACGCTGACGTACAGCTTGCTGCCGTCTTTGCTGGCGATCACGTTCTTGGTCCAGTGATGGTTAATGCTGCCGCCCGGCAAGTCGGTGACGGTGGTGCCGGCGTCCTTGATCGAGGTTTCCCCTGGCTGATAAGGGAAGCGCAGCAATTTGTCCGAATCGGCGACATACAGGTCGTTGCCCACCAGCGTCATGCCGAACGGCGAGTTCAGGTTCTCCAGGAACACCGTACGGGTTTCGGCCACACCGTCGTGGTCGGCGTCCCGCAACAGGGTGATGCGGTTCGGGCTCGGCACGCCGGCCCCGGCACGCCCCATGACTTTCTCCATCACCCAGCCACGAATGCCCTTGGCATCATCCGGCTTGGGCGGCGCGTTGGTTTCCGCCACCAGCACGTCGCCATTGGGCAGCACGTACAGCCAGCGCGGGTGATCCAGGCCTTCGGCAAACGCTGCCACCTGAGTACCCGCCGCGGGAGTCGGCTTGGCGCCTTCGGGCCAGCCGATGGCCGTGGCGATATTCACCGTGGGGATCAGGGTTTTATTCGGCTCGGGTAGTTTGGGCGAGGGCCCGGTGCCGTCGGACACCTGAAGGGTAGAGCTTTCACCACAGGCGGCGAGGGTGCCGGCGACCATGATCAGTAGGGCAAGTCGGGTCTTGTGCATGGTTTTCTCCTTAATACCTGTAGTGGTAGAGGCGCACAGCGGCCCGATGGTTCACGCGCATGTCCGGCTTTAATTGACGCTCCACCCCCAACCCACTAACCTTCGCGGCTTGTTTCAGGTGCTCTGTGGCGTACGCGTCGACTGAGTGAAACAGGGAAGCCGGTGAGTGAGCGCATTTTTCTACAGTGCCGCCACGATCCCGGCGCTGCCCCCGCAACGGTAAATGAGTCAAGACGGTGCCTTAAGCCACTGTATCGCCCGCGATATGGGAAGGCGCACCCTCGGCATCCAATGCCACTCATGAGCCCGGAGACCGGCCTGATCCATCCAACAGCATCACGGTGGGCGATGCTTGGCTGTCTGTATGTGTCTTTTTCCTGCCCGCCGTTTTTGTCCAGCCCCAACGGAGAGCTGCCATGACTGAATCCCCCGATCGTGACGAACGCCACCTGGCGCGCATGCTGCGCAAAAAAGCCGTGATTGATGAGCGCATTGCCAATTCACCGAACGAGTGCGGGTTGCTGCTGGTGCTCACCGGCAATGGCAAGGGCAAGAGCAGCTCCGCTTTCGGCATGCTGGCCCGGGCCATGGGCCACGGCATGCAGTGCGGTGTGGTGCAGTTCATCAAGGGCCGCAACAGCACCGGTGAAGAACTGTTCTTCCGGCGTTTCCCCGAGCAGGTGCGCTTCCACGTGATGGGCGAAGGTTTTACCTGGGAAACCCAGGACCGTGCGCGCGACATCGTGGCCGCCGAAGCCGCCTGGGCGGTCTCCCGGGAAATGCTGCAGAACCCGGCCATTGGCCTGGTGGTGCTGGACGAGCTGAACATCGCCCTCAAGCACGGCTACCTCGACCTGGACCAGGTGCTCAGCGACCTGCAGGCCCGCCCGCCCATGCAGCACGTGCTGGTGACCGGCCGTGGCGCCAAACCCGAATTGATCGAAATGGCCGACACCGTGACTGAAATGGGCATGCTCAAGCACGCCTTCCAGGCCGGTATCAAGGCGCAGAAAGGCATCGAACTTTGAATCAGCCCCGTCACTGTCCTGCTGTCCTGATCGCCGCACCGGCGTCCGGCCAGGGCAAAACCACCGTCACCGCCGCGCTGGCCCGTTTGCACCGCAACCTGGGGCGCAAGGTGCGGGTATTCAAATGCGGCCCGGACTTTCTCGACCCGATGATCCACGAGCGCGCCAGTGGTGCGCCGGTCTATCAATTGGACATGTGGATGGTGGGCGAGCAGGAAAGTCGCCGGTTGCTGTGGGAAGCGGCGGGGGAAGCCGACCTGATCCTGATCGAAGGCGTGATGGGCCTGTTCGACGGCACGCCGTCCAGCGCCGACCTGGCGCGGCACTTTGGCGTGCCGGTACTGGCGGTGATCGACGGCACGGCCATGGCCCAGACCTTCGGCGCCCTGGCATTGGGCCTGGCGCGCTACCAGCCGGACCTGCCGTTTGCCGGCGTGCTGGCCAACCGTGTTGGTACGCTGCGCCATGCGCAATTGCTCGAAGGCAGCCTTACCGAAGGCCTGCGCTGGTACGGCGCGCTGTCCCGGGAAACCGGCATCGAATTGCCCAGCCGCCACCTTGGCCTGGTGCAGGCCAGCGAACTGAACGACCTTGATCTGCGCCTCGACGCCGCCGCCCAGGCCTTGGGCAGCAGTTGCGAGGTAGCGCTGCCACCGCCGGTGGAATTCGCCGCACCCGAGGTGATCGAGACCCAACCGTTGCTGGCCGGCGTGCGCATTGCCGTGGCCCGCGACGAAGCCTTCGCCTTTACCTACGGCGCCAGCCTCGACCTGCTGCGGGCGATGGGCGCCGAACTGTGCTTCTTCTCGCCGATTCGCGACCGCGCGCTGCCCGAAGCCGACAGCCTCTACCTGCCGGGCGGTTACCCGGAACTGCATCACCAGGCGCTGTCGGAAAATACCCCGATGCTGGACGCCATTCGCGCCCATCACGCTGCAGGCAAACCGCTGCTGGCCGAATGCGGCGGCATGCTCTATCTGCTGGATTCGCTCACCGATGTCGACGGCACCCGTGCCGAACTGGTCGGGCTGCTCCAGGGTGATGCCGTGATGCAAAAGCGTCTGGCGGCACTGGCCCTGCAAAACGTCGAACTGCCCGAAGGCCTGTTGCGCGGCCACACCTACCATCATTCGTTGACCAGCACCGAGTGGCAGCCGATTGCCCGCGGCCTGAGCCCGAATGGCGGGCGCGGCGCCGAGGCGGTTTATCGTCAGGGCCGGATGACGGCTTCCTACGTGCACTTTTACTTCCCGTCCAACCCGACAGCGGTGGCTGCCCTGTTTGCGCCAAGCCTTGAGACCGCCATCGCAGGCAAGCCCGCTCCCACAGTTGACCGAGTTGAAACGCAATCTACTGTGGGAGCGGGCTTGCTCGCGAAGAGGCCATGACTGACAACGCCTTTCCCCAGGCCGACCGCGAAGCCGTCTACCGCGCCATCGCCGAACGCCGCGACATGCGCCACTTCAGCGGCGGCACCGTCGCGCCTGAATTGCTCCACCGCCTGCTGCAAGCCGCTCACCAGGCGCCGAGCGTCGGCTTGATGCAGCCCTGGCGTTTTATCCGCATCAGCGACCGCAACCTGCGCGGGCGGATCCAGCAGTTGGTGGAAGAAGAACGCGTACGCACCGCCGAAGCCCTCGGCGAGCGCTCCGACCAGTTCATGAAGCTCAAGGTCGAAGGCATCAACGACTGCGCCGAAGTACTGGTGGCAGCGTTGATGGACGATCGCGAACGGTATATTTTCGGGCGCCGCACCTTGCCGGAAATGGACATGGCCTCGTTGTCCTGCGCGATCCAGAATCTATGGCTGGCAGCCCGGGTCGAAGGGCTGGGCATGGGCTGGGTCTCGCTGTTCGAGCCCCAGGCCCTGGCCGACCTGCTGGGCCTGCCGCCCGGCGCCAAGCCGTTGGCCGTGCTGTGCCTGGGCCCGGTGACCGAGTTCTACCCGGCACCGATGTTGCAGCTCGAAGGCTGGACCGAACCACGGCCACTGAGTGACATGTTGTATGAGAATGTTTGGGGAGTGAGTCAATGAGTGTGGCCTTGCTGAGTGTCGCTGCGGTGGCGCTGGATGCGCTGCTGGGCGAGCCCAGGCGCTGGCATCCGCTGGTGGCGTTCGGCAATTTTGCCGGGCGCATCGAGCAGCGTTTCAACTCCGGCGGCCGTGGCTGGCGCAGTCATGGGGTCACCGCGTGGGTGATCGCGGTGGTGCCGTTGACCCTGTTGGCCACGGCCCTCTCGTGGGCGCCGTATATCGGCTGGGTATTGGAAATCCTTGCGCTGTACTGCGCCCTGGGCATGCGCAGCCTCGGCGAACACGTGCTGCCGGTGGCGCAGGCGCTGCGCAGCGATGACCTGGACGAGGCACGCCAACGCGTCAGCTACCTGGTGAGCCGCCAGACCAGCGAACTGGACCAAACGGAAGTCGCCCGCGCGGCCACCGAATCGGTGCTGGAAAACGGCAGCGATGCAGTGTTCGCTGCACTGTTCTGGTTTGTGGTGGCTGGCGTGCCCGGTGTAGTGCTCTATCGGTTGAGCAACACCCTGGATGCCATGTGGGGCTATCGCAATGAACGCTTTGAGCGTTTCGGCTGGGCCGCGGCAAAGATCGACGACGTGCTCAACTACATTCCGGCGCGCCTGGTGGCGTTGACCTACGCGCTGCTGGGCAAAACCCGCCTGGCCCTCAAATGCTGGCGCACTCAGGGTCCGACCTGGGACAGCCCCAACGCCGGCCCGGTGATGGCGGCAGGTGCCGGCGCCCTCGGCGTGGAGCTGGGTGGTGCAGCGATTTATCACGGCGAGTTGCACCAGCGCCCGCAACTGGGCGAAGGCCCGCCGGCAGATGCGGATTCCATCGAGCGCGGCTGGCAACTGGTGCAACGCGGCGTGTGGCTGTGGTTGTTGATCCTGTGTGTGGGGGCTGAATTTTATGCTTGAGCACGGTGGCCGCCTGCGCAAGGCGGCGTTGCAATACGGCATTCCGGAGGCCGATTGGCTCGACCTGTCCAGCGGCCTGGCGCCGTGGCCGTTCCCGATCCCGGACATCCCGCTGCGGGCCTGGGCGCGCCTGCCTGAAACCGATGACGGCCTGGAACAGGCCGCCTGCGAATATTACGGCGCGACCCACGTACTGCCAGTGGCCGGATCCCAGGCCGCGATCCAGTTATTGCCGCGCCTGCGCCGGACGGGCAAGGTCGGGGTGCTGTCGCCGTGCTACGCCGAGCATGCTGAAGCCTGGCGTCGCGCCGGCTATATCGTGCGCGAAGTGTTGGAGCAGGAAGTCGACTTCTTCCTCGACAGCCTCGACGTATTGGTGGTGGTCAACCCCAACAACCCCACCGGCCTGAGCCTGACGCCACAACGCCTGCTGGACTGGCATGCACGGTTGGCCCAGCGTGGCGGCTGGCTGGTGGTGGACGAAGCGTTTATGGACATCACCCCGCAACTGAGCCTGGCGAGCCAAGCCCATCAGGTTGGCCTGATTGTGCTGCGCTCCTTTGGCAAATTCTTCGGTCTGGCCGGCGTGCGGCTAGGGTTTGTGCTGGCCGAGCGCAAGCTGCTCAAGCTGCTTGCCGAACAGGTGGGGCCGTGGGCGGTCAGTGGGCCGACGCGGGTGCTTGGGCAAGCATGCCTGCGTGATACCGCCGGCCATGCGCAACAGCGGTTGCGTTGCGAGTCGGCCAGCCAGCGTCTGTTTGACCTGCTTGAACGCCATGGCCTGCGGCCTCAGGGTGGCTGCGCGTTGTTCCAGTGGATGATCACCGACCGCGCCGGGCAGTTGCATGAATTCCTGGCCCAGCGCGGGATTCTGCTGCGCCTGTTTGTCGACAACAGCAGTCTGCGTTTCGGCCTGCCGGATACCGAGGCCGACTGGCTGCGGCTCGATCAGGCGCTAAGCGCCTACAAGGAAGCCCCATGAGTACCTTGATGGTGCAGGGCACCACATCCGACGCGGGCAAAAGCACGCTGGTGACCGCACTTTGCCGCTGGCTGGTGCGCCAGGGCATACCGGTGGTGCCCTTCAAGCCGCAGAACATGGCGCTCAACAGCGCCGTGACTGCCGAAGGCGGCGAAATCGGCCGAGCCCAAGCGGTGCAGGCCCAGGCCGCCAACCTGGCGCCCCACACCGACATGAACCCGGTGCTGCTCAAACCCAACAGCGACACGGGCTCCCAAGTGATTATCCATGGGCGCGCCGTGACCACCATGAATGCGGTGGCTTATCACGATTACAAAGCCATCGCGATGCAGGCGGTGTTGGCCTCCCATGCGCGGTTGAGTGCGGCGTATCCGGTGGTGATGGTCGAGGGCGCGGGTTCGCCGGCCGAGATCAATCTGCGGGCGAACGACATTGCCAACATGGGCTTTGCCGAAGCGGTGGACTGCCCGGTGCTGTTGATTGCCGACATCAATCGTGGCGGGGTGTTTGCGCACCTTGTGGGTACGCTGGAATTGTTGTCGCCGAGCGAACAGGCGCGGGTCAAAGGCTTCATCATCAACCGGTTTCGCGGGGATATTGCGCTGTTGCAGCCGGGGCTGGATTGGCTGGAAGCGCGTACCGGCAAGCCGGTGGTGGGGGTGTTGCCGTATGTGATGGATTTGCATCTGGAGGCTGAGGACGGCATCGACCAGCGCCAGATCGACAAGGCGGCGCAGGTGCTCAAGGTGGTGGTGCCGGTATTGCCGCGGATCAGTAATCACACGGATTTTGATCCGTTGCGGTTGCATCCGCAGGTGGATTTGCAGTTTGTGGGACCGGGGCAGGCGATTCCTGCGGCGGACCTGATTATTTTGCCGGGCTCGAAGAGTGTGCGCAGTGATTTGGCGTATTTGCGGGCCAATGGGTGGGACACGGCGGTGGCGCGGCATCTGCGTTATGGCGGGAAGGTGTTGGGGATTTGTGGTGGGTTGCAGATGCTCGGGGAGCAGGTGCATGACCCGCTTGGGTTGGAAGGGCCTTGCGGGTCGAGTGTGGGGTTGGGGTTGTTGGCGTTCAGTACGACGCTTGCGCAGGAGAAGCAGCTGCGTAATGTGCGGGGGCGGTTGTTGCTGGAGGATGCCGAGGTGAGTGGGTATGAGATCCACGCGGGCGTTACCAGTGGCGCTGGCTTGGTGCGGGCTGCGGTGCAGTTGGACGATGGGCGTCGGGATGGGGCGCAGAGTGAGGATGGGCAGGTTCTTGGGACCTATTTGCATGGGGTGTTTGAGAACCCAGCGGCGTGTGGGGCGTTGTTGCGGTGGGCTGGGTTGGAGGATGTGCAATCGGTGGATTATCACGGGTTGCGGGAGCGGGATATTGAGCGGTTGGCGGATTTGGTAGAGCGGCATTTGGATACGGGTTTGTTGCGTTCGTTGTGTGGGGTTTGAGTTGGTTGTAATGGACCGTGTACATATCCGTTGCTGCGGTAACGGCCGCTTAGGGTTCCGCTCTTACAGCGGGTCACTTTTGGCAAACGCCCCAAAAGTAACCAAAAGGTCTTTGCCCCACCACTCGGTGCCTCGCTTAGGCTCGGCATGCCCGCACTCCGGCACG
>NZ_JAXCIS010000092.1:0-15205 GCF_034044025.1 Pseudomonas sp. SED1 | reverse complement strand
TTAGCGAGGTGCCGAGTGGTGGGGCAAGAGCCCTTTTGGTTACTTTTGGGGCTCTTTTCCAAAAGTGACCCGCTGTAAGAGCGGAACCCCTATCAGCCATCACAAAAACAACGGATATACACCCCCACCTCAAACACACCAAATATAGTTAGCCTGCTTCCTTTTACCCCAAGCCCTTGCCATGATGCGCTCACCGCCCGCCCGCGAACGAGTTCCCATGCCTGCCACACAGCCCGCCGCCCCCAGCTCCTTGTCGATCACCCTGCAGATCGTCTCCATCGTCTTCTACACCTTTATCGCGTTTATCTGCATCGGCCTGCCGATTGCGGTGATCCCCGGCTACGTCCACGGCGAACTGGGCTTCAGTGCAGTAATCGCCGGAATAACCATCGGCTCGCAATACCTGGCCACGCTGCTCAGCCGCCCGATGGCCGGACGCATGTCAGACAATGTAGGCACCAAACGCGCGATCGTGCTGGGCTTGAGCGGAATCCTGCTGAGCGGCGTGCTGACATTTATCGCCACGCTGGTACAAAGCCTGCCCCTGCTGAGCCTCGGCATATTGATTGTCAGCCGCCTGTTGCTGGGGGTGGCTCAGGGCCTGATCGGCGTCGGCACCATTAGTTGGTGCATGGGCGCAGTCGGCGCCGAACACACAGCACGCTCGATCTCGTGGAACGGCATCGCCTCCTACGGCGCAATTGCAATCGGCGCGCCGCTGGGCGTGGTGATGGTTGCCGACTACGGCTACACCAGCCTAGGCATCGCCCTCACGGTACTGTCCGCCATGGGCCTGTTGCTGATCCGCAACAAGCCTTCAGTGCCCGTGGTGCGCGGCGAGCGTCTGCCGTTCTGGGCGGTGTTCGGACGTATCGCGCCGTTTGGCACCAGCCTGTGTCTCGCATCGATTGGCTACGGCACCCTCACCACCTTCGTCACCCTCTACTACCTGAGCCTCGGCTGGACCGGCGCCGCCTGGTGCCTGACGGTATTTGGCGTGTGCTTTATCCTGTCGCGCCTGGTGTTCATCTCCGCCATCAACCGCTTCGGCGGCTTCACGGCAGCGATTGCCTGCATGACCATCGAAACCCTCGGGCTCACGCTGCTCTGGCTGGCACCGTCCCCCGGCGTGGCCTTGATCGGTGCAGGGCTGACCGGCTTTGGCTTGTCGCTGGTCTACCCGGCGCTGGGCGTGGAGGCGATCAAGCAGGTGCCCAACAGCAGCCGGGGCGCCGGGTTGAGTGCGTATGCGGTGTTTTTTGACCTGGCGCTGGCGATTGCCGGCCCGGTGATGGGCGCCGTGGCGTTGAACCTGGGCTATTCGTGGATCTTCTTTTGCGCCGCCCTGCTCTCGGTCACCGGCCTGGGCCTGACGTTGATGCTCAAGCGCCGCGCTTACTGATCAGCCGTCTGCAAACCCGCCCGGGTGGATTGCCCGAGGGTGTGATTGAAAAACCGCCCGGCCTCGGAAATCAGGTCGCGGTGGATGCTTTCACGGTCAACCCCGTCGGCATCGGTGCACATCGCGGGCATCGCGGCCAACTGGCTCTCATCGCAAGGCGCCATGAACACAAAGTGCCCTGCCCCGGCCAACAGTTTGAAGTTCGGCGGCTCCGGCAGTTTGCGCGCCAGGGCCTCGGCGTTCTTGTCCACGGCCACCAGCTTGTCGCCGTCGCCGCTGTAGAGCAACACCGGCACATGCACGTCGGCGAGGGTGTGCCGGCCAAACATCAGGCTCAACGGCGCCATCAACATCAACGCGTGGATGCGCGGGTCGGCCTGGGGCTGCAAATCGTCACGGTCGACGATCAGTTCGCCCTTGGTGGTGCAGGCGTCGCGGTCTTCAGGGCGTTGTTGGCAGTAGCGGCGCAGGCGGTCCAGGTCCGGCTTGGCACCGGCCAGGATTAGCGCGGTTTCGCCGCCGGCCGAATACCCGATGACGCCCACCTGATCGACGTTGACGAACGGCGACAGCATTGGGTCGCCGAGGGTGGCGGTGATGGCTTCAGAGATCTGGATCGGGCGCCCATACAGGTTGCTCAAGGTGCCCAGGCGGCTGTGATCCTTGTAGTTGTCGCCGGGGTGCAGCACCGCCACCACGACAAACCCCTTGCGTGCCAGGGAGGTGGCAAGGTCGTGCAGGGCCAGGGGTGTGCCGGTATTGCCGTGGGACAGCATCAACATCGGAAAGCGGCCGATGGCGATTTTCGAGTCTTCAGTGGCCGCGATGTGATAAGTACCCACCTGGGTAACGTGTTCCTGGTCGGTGGACGGATAGAACGCAACGGCCTTCATCGGCTGCAAATCCAGCGGATCAAGAAAAGTCATGCGATGGAAGCCCACACTCCAATGAGGATGCGGAGCGGGCGCGGCTTGCACTGAAATCAGGCCGCCGAGCAGAGAAAGAACCAGGATTGCACAAAGACGCATCATGGGGATGTCCACCTTTGCTGCGTAAGCCCGCGTAGCTGTTGAAATATCCATGGTTCAGGCGCTCGGACGGGCAGGGTTTACCCATGCGTGCATAACCTGGGCCAAAGTAGTGACAGCGGGTAAACGAAAAAACTCCGTACTCCGGTCGCTTTTCAGGCGAGCAGAATACAGAGTTTAGGCGCCTCGAATCAGATTGATATCGAGGAACAGCAAAATTTACACAAGTCTTACGCTGCGGCGAACAACTGGTCGCTGATCAATACATGGGCGTCGCTGAGCGCCTTGGTACGGGCCTCGTCACCGTAAGCCAAGCCGTGGGCACGGACGAACTCGATGTCGGTGATCCCGAGGAAACCCAACAGCACGGTCAGGTAGTCTTCGTGGGCTGCGCCAGTCGGCTGGCCCACATGCAAGCCGCCGGAGGTCGAGACAATGATGACTTTCTTGCCGCCACACAGGCCTTCCGGGCCGGCTTCGGTGTAACGGAACGTTTGGCCGGCGACGGCAATGCGGTCGATCCAGGCTTTCAGTTGGGTCGGGATGGTGAAGTTGTACATCGGCGCAGCCAGCACTACGGCGTCTGCTGCCAGGAATTCGGCCAGGGTGGAAGCGCTCAGGTCGGCTTCGTGCTTTTGCACGGCATCGCGCAATTCGGCGGCGGTGCCCAGGGCGCCCAGGGTGACACCGGAGAAGTGACTGATGGCGTCAGCGGCCAAGTCACGATAAACCACTTCGACACCCGGCTCTGCTGCCTGCCAGGCTTTGACTACACCTGCGCTCAACTGACGGGAAACCGAGTTGTCGCCGAGGATGCTGGAATCGATATGCAATAGTTTCATGGTTGATCTCCAAGTAAGTATCGCCAAGGGCGACTGAATGGAAATAAGCCTACAGATGAAACCAATCGGCGATTAGTCGGGCAAAATGCGATTGTTCGTCCCACTTACAGGACAGTGATTTTAGTGGGATGAGACATAGATGGACGCAGTGGTCGGCGCCGGCAGCGCATAGGTGCGCTTCATCCAGTCAATTTCTTCATGGGGCGTGCGACCAAAGAATCGCTTGAACTCACGACTGAACTGCGAGGCGCTCTCGTACCCGACCTTGGCACAGGCAGTGGCGGCAGTGATGTCGCTTCTAAGCATCAGCAATCGCGCCTGGTGCAAGCGCGTCGACTTCAGGTACTGCATGGGCGAAGTGTCAGTCACCGTACGAAAGTGCGCATGAAAACTCGGCACACTCATCATCGCCTCCTTGGCCAGCTCTTCCACGTCCAGGCGCTGCTCATAACACGCGTGAATCTTGCGAATCGCCCGGGCCACCTTGCCAAACTGGCCCTGGCGATTCAGAGCCGCGCGCATCGAACCGCCCTGCTCCCCGGTGATGATGCGGTAGTAGATTTCCCGCATCAGGGTCGGCCCAAGCACCTGCGCCTCCACCGGCACGCTCATCACTTCCAGAAAGCGCAGCAACGACTCACTGAGCCTGTCGTCCATTGGCGAGGAGTACATGCCTTTTGGCCTGGCTTCGGGCTGCGGCGCCAACGCGTCAAGCTCCAGCATCAGTTCGGCGGCCAGGTTGAAATCCAGGCGCAAATACACCGCGAGCATCGGTTCTGCTTCACTGGCCTCGGTTTCCATGGTGAACGGCACCGGCACCGACACCACCAGGTAGTGCTGGGCGTCGTAGACATAAATGTCTTCACCCAGGTAACCGCGCTTGCGGCCCTGGCACACGATCACAATACCCGGGTCGTAAAGCACCGGAATTCGCGTCAGCGGCCGGTTGGAACGCAGGAAACGCACGTCATCCAGCGGCGTCAGGTTGTAACCCTCAACGGGCGCCAACTGTCCCATCAGCTCGATGATTCGGCGGGTACGCGGATGTTCAAGGCTCATTGGAATGCACTGGCCGGAAAAACCAAAAGGTAACCCGCCAGTACCTTACTGGCCAGCCCTGCTTCCCCCTGTAGGAGCGAGCTTGCTCGCGAAAAACGTCAACGATAACGCGGGTATCCTGAATGCACGCGGTATCCGCGGTTTTTTCGCGAGCAAGCTCGCTCCTACATTTTAGGGTGGATTTGCCTGCGCGGGACGCGGATAGTTCGTCCCACAGACAGGACAATAGGCCCACCATGCAAGATCTGAATGACCTCTACTATTTCGCCAAAGTAGTGGAAGCCGGCGGTTTCGCCGCCGCCGGCCGGCTGCTGGGGATTCCCAAGTCGCGGCTGTCGCGGCGCATTGCCGAACTGGAAGAGCGCCTCGGCGCCCGCTTGCTACAACGCACCACCCGCCAACTGACCCTGACTGCCGTGGGTGAACGCTACCTGCGCCACTGCCAGGCGATGCTGCTGGAAGCAGAAATGGCCGATGAGGCGGTGGCCAGCATGTCCAGCGAGCCCCGTGGCCGGCTGCGCGTCAGCAGCCCGGTGGGCCTGGCTCACCAATTCCTGCAGACCGTGGTGGCGGAGTTTCTCACCGCCAACCCACTGGTGCAGTTGGAGATGAGCCTGGTCAACCGCCGCGTCGACCTGGTGGCCGAAGGCATCGATGTGGCCTTGCGCGTGCGGGAACTCGGGGATGAAGACCCGTTGCTGGTGACCAAACGCCTGCGCCAAGCCCAGACGGCGATTGTCGCCAGCCCCGGCTTTGTGCGTGAGCGGCAGATCAACACCCTGGACGACCTCAAACAATTGCCGGTGCTGGGCGCCCTGGAAGCAGACCGCATGGTGCACTTCCGCATGCTCAGCCCGGAAGGCAACAGCCACGACCTGGTCATGGAAGCCCGGCTGGGCATCGATGATTTCCTGGTACGCAAGGCCTGCGCCCTCGCCGGCCTGGGGTTCACCGTGCTGCCGATGATGTATTGCGAGGAGGAATTGGCCAGCGGCCAGTTGGTGCAGTTGCTGCCCGAATGGTCATTGCCCGGCGGCTGGTTGCAGGCGGTTTACCCACATCGACGTGGCGTATTACCGGCCGTGCGTGCCTGGATCGACCATCTGGATAACACCTTCAAAGGGTGTGGAGACCGTTTGCTATGAGACTGACCGAAGAACAAGTCGCCACGTTTTGCCTGGGCTTGCCCGGTGCGCGGGAAGATTACAAATGGGGCGGCGTGCGGGTGTTTTCGATTGCCGGCAACAAGATGTTTGCCTTGCAGAACCTGCGGGGTGACTCGCTGGCGTTCAAGGTCGACAAGGAGCTGTTCCTGGGCCACGTAGACCGCCCGGGCATCCATCCGGCGCCGTACCTGGCGCGGGCGCAGTGGATCATCATGGAAACGCCCTACCCGCTGGGCGCTGAAGAACTGCGTGGCCTGTTGCAGCGTTCCCACCAATTGGTGGTGAGCAAGCTGCCCAAGCGCACGCAGGTCGGCTTGTTGCTAGAAAATCGAGAGTAGCGTGCCGCCGAGGAACAACCGGTCAATCCAGAACACCTGGTGCAGCAACACGATCAACCAGAACACCACCTGATAAGACACCTTGCGCGTCTTGTGGCGGAACACCTGCTGGGCAATCAACGCCCCCGGCCAACCGCCTGCCAGCTCCACCGCGTGCAGGACGTTTTCCGGGGTGCGCCAACTGTTTTCACGGGCCTTGCGCTTGTCGCTCCAGTACAGCAGGAACGCCACCACACTGACCCCGCCATAGGCCACCAGCGGGATCAGCGAAACCCCGCGATACCCCAGCAACGCCGAACCAAACAGCGGCGCGGCGCACAACAGCACCAACACCAGCGCCTTCAAGCGCGGATGCTGGATGTTCATGGCTTGACGGCTGACCAGTCGATCCAGCCGAACTGCCAAGTGGCCAGAATTACCAGGCCGAAGGCGATCCGGTACCAGGCAAACGCCGCGTAGCTGTGGCTGGCGATGAACTTGAGCAGCGCCTTGACCGCGATCATCGCGAAGATGAACGAGGTGACGAACCCGATGGCAAACACCGGCAGGTCATCGGGCTGGAACAGGTGGCGGTACTTGTAGCCCGAATACACCGCAGCGCCGACCATAGTCGGCATCGCCAGGAAGAACGAGAACTCGGTGGCCGTCTTGCGCGACAGGCCGAACAACAGGCCGCCAATGATGGTGGCACCGGAGCGCGAGGTACCCGGGATCATCGCCAGGCACTGGGCGAAGCCGACTTTGATGGCGTCCTTCCAGGTGATGTCGTCGACGGTTTCGGCGTGCACTTCATGTTGGCGACGCTCGGCCCACAACATGATGATGCCGCCCACTACCAATGCCGCCGCAACGGTGATCGGGTTGAACAGGTAGTGCTTGATCAGGTCGGCGAAAATCACCCCCAACACCACCGCCGGCAATACGGCGATGATCAGGTTGATGGTAAAACGCTGGGCATTGCGTTGGGTCGGCAAGCCGATCACCACATCCAGGATCTTGCGTCGAAACTCCCACACCACCGCCAGGATCGCGCCGAGCTGGATGATGATGTTGAATGCTTCAAAGCGCTCGCCACCGAAGTTGATCAGGTCGGCGACGATAATCTGGTGCCCGGTACTGGAGATCGGCAAAAACTCCGTCAGCCCTTCTACAACGCCGAGTATCAGTGCCTGTACGGCGGTCCAAAGATCCATCGATTCCCCCAAAGGTCATGCCCACGGCATGCCTCGTTCATATTTTTTAGACGTTCACTAACGAAGAATGCGCTGCAAGCACAGCGCAAATAATCAAGGCCGAACTGCGAAAATTCCGTGAAAAATCAGGCAGGACTCAGGTTTTTTGATTCTGGGCCGAAAGCCTATCAGACAAGCCGGAAATGTCGAAGCAGCGCCCAAAATTATAAGAACACGGAGTGCCAGGACCATGAACAGTTTGCGCAGTATGTCCATCAGCCGGCGTCTCTGGCTGATCCTGATCGTCGCCGTGCTGATGCTGCTAACCCTCGGCCTGCTTATGCTCAAGCAGATTCATGGTGACCTTTACCAGGCCAAGAGTGAGCAGACTCAGCGTGTGGTGCAAACCGCCAGCGGGATCCTGACTTATTATCACAGCCTCGAAAGCAGCGGCGTCCTGACCCGTGAGGCGGCGCAGAAGCAAGCCCTGAGCGCAGTGCGCGGGCTGCGGTATGGGAAGGATGATTACTTCTGGATCAACGACCTCACGCCCGTGATGATCATGCATGCGGCCAACCCCAAGCTCGACGGCCAGAACCTGTCGGCCATCCGCGACCCGGACGGCTTTGCGGTGTTCAACGAGTTCGTGATCCTGGCCAAGGCCAAGGGCGCCGGGATGGTGAACTATCGTTGGCCCAAACCCGGGGCTGATGCACCGGTGGCCAAGACCTCCTATATACAGCTGTTCGAACCCTGGGGCTGGATCATCGGCTCCGGCGTGTATGTCGATGACGTGCAAGGCGAGTTCCGGGGCCAGGTGTGGAAAGCCTCAATGGTCGGCCTGGTGATTGCTGTGATCATGGCCCTGCTGGTGGTGCTGATTGCCCGCAGTATCGTGCGCCCGCTGCAGCAAGCGGTGAACGCGATGGCCAATATCGCCAGTGGCGAAAGCGACCTGACTCGCACCCTCGACACCCACGGCCAGGACGAGGTCACTCAACTGTCCCGGCACTTCAACAGCTTTACCGCCAAGTTGCGGCAGGTGGTCGGCCAGTTGCAGACCTGCGCCAATGCGTTGGGCCAGTCATCCACCGAACTGGGCAGCAACGCCAGTGACGCCCATGACCGCAGCCAGCAGCAATCACAGCAGATGGAATTGGTCGCAACCGCGATCAACGAAGTCACCTATGGCGTACAGGACGTGGCCAAGAATGCCGAGCACGCTGCCAGCGAAATGCGCGATGCCCAGGTACAGGCCGAACAGGGCCAACTCAACATCGACGGCAGCCTGCAACGGATCGACCAGCTCTCCAGCACCATCAGCCAGGCGGTGGAGGTGATTCGTACGCTGTCGACTGAAAGCACGCAGATTGGCGGGGTACTGGAAGTGATCCGCTCAATCGCGGACCAGACCAACCTGCTGGCCCTCAACGCCGCCATCGAAGCAGCCCGCGCCGGGGAGCAAGGCCGTGGTTTTGCGGTGGTGGCCGACGAAGTACGGCTGCTGGCCCAGCGCACGCAAAAATCCACGGCTGAAATCCAGGCGATGATCGAGCGCCTGCAAGGTCATTCGGAAGCGGCGGTCAAGGTCATCAGCGACAGCCACCAGGCGTCGCAACTGACCATCGAACAAGCGGGCCAGGCCGGCGCGAGCCTCACCGCCATCGGCCAGGCTTTGCGTAATCTCAATGGTTTGAACGCTTCGATTGCCAGCGCCACGTTGCAGCAGGCGCATGTGGTGGAAGACATCAACCAGAACGTCACCCAGGCAGCCGGCTTGTCCCACAGCACGGCACTGGCGGCGCAGCAGTCCAGCGTCGCGAGTGCACACTTGAAAGGCCTGAGCGAACAACTCGACGGACTGCTCCGCCAGTTCAAGGTCTAACCCGGATCTCTGCTGAAGGTGGCTTCTGTGGCGAGGGGGCTTGTCCCCCGTTGCGCTGCGAAGCGGCGCCAAACCCTGCCACTCGGTTTTCCTGAAAAAACGCGTTTACCTTATTAGGGCTGCTGCGCAGCCCAACGGGGGACAAGCCCCCTCGCCACAGGTGAGCTCTACCCCCGCGCCCACCACTCTGGTTACAATCACCGCCCTCTTCGACTCCCCCAAGGAACCGCCATGTCCGGGCTTGAACTGTTTGCCGCCGCCCTGGGGGTGATCGCTGTCTGGTTGACGGTTAAACAGAACCCGTGGTGCTGGCCCATCGGCCTGGTGATGGTGCTGCTGTACACCTGGATCTTCTTCGATGTGAAGCTCTACTCCGACATGCTCCTGCAAGTCATCTACGCCGGCCTGCAGCTCTACGGCTGGTGGCAGTGGACCCGTGCCGGCGAGGTCAAGCAAGGCCGGCAAGTCACCAGCCTGGGCCTGCAACCGATCCTGCAAGGCCTGGCCGTGGGTGCCCTGGGCAGCCTGTTGCTGGGCGCCGCCATGGCCCACTGGACCGACGCCGCACAACCCTGGCTGGACGCGGCCCTGACCGGCTTCAGCCTGGTGGCGCAGATGTGGATGGCGCAAAAACGCGTGCAGTGCTGGCCGTTGTGGGTTGCCCTGGATGTGATCTTTGTCGGGCTGTTCCTCTATAAAGGCCTGTACCTCACCGCCGCACTCTATGCCTTGTTCACCGTGATCGCCGTGCAAGGCTGGCGCGAATGGCGCGCCGATCCGGCGTTGCACGCATGAAAGTCGTGGTATTGGCCGGCCCGGAATCCAGCGGTAAAAGCTGGCTGGCCGCGCAATTGCAGGCGCATTTTGGCGGTGTGATGGTGGGCGAATACGTGCGCCATTTCATCGACCACCACCAGCGCGATACCACCCTGGCCGATATCCCCGACATCGCCCGTGGCCAACTGGCCTGGGAGGATGCCGCCCGCGCCCGGCAGCCAGACTTGCTGATCCTGGATACCAACCTGCTGACCAACAAGCTGTGGAGCCAGACTTTGTTTGGCGACTGCCCGGCCTGGCTCGACAGCGAACTGCTCGCCCGCCACTACGACCTGCATCTGCTGCTGTCGCCGGAAGACGTGGAATGGACTGCCGACGGCCAGCGCTGCCAGCCGGAGTTTGCCGACCGCTTGGCATTTTTCCAGGGCAGCCTCGATTGGCTGGAGCAACAGCACCTGCCACTGCAGGTGATCCGGGGCAATTGGCAAGCGCGCAGGCAACAAGCATTTTCAGCGGTTAAGCACTTGCTCCCACAGCGCTGAAGACCGGTTATCGGGTCAACGCAGCTCTCCACCCAGGGCACAGGTCAATCCTTAAAAGGAGATTGGCCTATGAACATGCGCATTGTTGCCCGCTTGATCAACTTGCCCGAAGACCGTGGCGTTCGTGTTGAAACCGCCGCCCACAAGCTCCTGCTGGTGCGGTCGGGCAACCAGGTGCGGGCCTATCAGGCGGAGTGTCCCCACGCCGGGGCGCCTTTGGAGCAAGGCGTAATCTGTGACGGGAGGATCATTTGCCCATGGCACAAGGCGGCCTTCCGGGTAGAGGACGGCCAGGTCTGCGAGCCGCCCGCATTGGTGCAGCTCACGCAGTACCCGGTGGAGATTCACGATGGCGTGGTCAGTGTGGGCGACAAAGCGCTGCCCTCTTCATCCGCCCCACAGGCCAGTGATTCCCGCTGCTTTATCGTGATTGGCGCCGGCGCAGCGGGCTCGGCGGCCGTCGCCACCCTGCGCCGCGAGGGCTTCAGCGGCCGCCTGCTGTGGATCGACCAGGAGCAAAATCCTGCTTACGACCGAACCGCCTTGAGCAAATTCGTCATCGCAGGCGAGATGCCGCCCGACGAAACCCCACCGTTGCTGGATGAAGCCAGCTACCGCGACATCCAGATCCACGGCGAAGTCCAAAACCTTGACCCTCACGCCAAATGCCTCCAACTCGTAGACGGTCGCCGCTTCGACTACGACGCGGCGCTGCTGGCCACTGGCGGCGAGGCCAAACCGCTGGATATTCCGGGCACCGTACTCAATAACGTCTTTGTGCTGCGCTCACGAGACGATGCGGCGCGCATCGTTGAGGCTGCGCAACCGGGCAAATGCGCGGTGGTCATCGGCGACAGCTTTATTGGCCTGGAGGCCGCGTCAGCGTTGCGCAAGCGTGGGTTGACGGTGCAGGTCGTGGGCCGTCACGAGATTCCGCTGGCAGCGCAACTGGGCAAGCGCATTGGCGCCTCACTGCGCCAGTTGCATGAAGCCAACGGCGTGATATTCCACAGCGCCAGTGAGCCCGCGCGCCTCGAAGGACATGGTGACGTCACGACGGTCGTACTGAAAAACGGCCATAGACTGGCCGCAGACCTGGTGCTGATGGGAGTCGGTGTAACACCCGCCACCGGGTTCGTCCGCGGGCTGGAAACCGCCGATGACCAATCGTTGAAAGCAGACGCGAATTTGCGCGTCGCGCCAGGTTTATGGGCAGCCGGCGACATGGTGACCTTCCCATGGAACGACCACCCCGTGCGTATCGAACACTGGCGCGTGGCGCAGCAACTCGGGGTGCTGGCGGCGCGCAACATGCTGGGAGCCGAGCAGGCGTTTGCCGATGTGCCGTTCTTCTGGACCTATCACTTCGGCAAGACCTTCGAACTGCTGGGCCATCCCCGCCACTGGAATCAACTCCACGTGGAAGGTCACCTGCAGCACCACCACTTCATCGCCCTGCTCTGCCGTGGCGATGAAGTGGAAGCAGTGGTTGCCTGTGAACATCAGCGGGCGATGGCGCTGCTCTCGCAACGCATGAAGCACCCGCTGAAAAAGGCCGGGGTGCTTGAGCTGATCCGCGGGCTCTAACGATTCTTGCGGGTGCCGAGCTGAATCCAGGTCGGCGCATGGTCGCTGGCGTGGGGCTCGTTGCGCACCCACGCATCCACGCCGGCGCCTTTCAGATAAGGCTTGAGCGCCGGATTGAGCAGCAAGTGGTCAATTCGCAGGCCGGCGTTTTTCTGCCAGTGCTGGCGGAAATAATCCCAGAAGGTATAAACCCGCTCATTGGGATACAGATGGCGCAAGGCGTCCGTCCAGCCTTGCTCCAGCAGGCGCTGGTAACAGTCACGAGTTTGCGGTTGCAGCAATGCGTCCTTGAGCCAGGAGCGCGGGTTGTAGATATCGAGGTCAGTGGGCACCACATTGAAATCCCCGGCCAGCAACACTGGGTGTTCACTGGATTGCAGGTGCCTGGCGTAGTCGATCAGCCGTTCAAACCACGCCAGCTTGTAGTCGAATTTCGGCCCCGGCTGGGGGTTTCCGTTGGGCAAGTACAGGCAGCCCACCAGAACGCCGTGCACAGCGGCTTCGAGGTAGCGGCTTTGATGGTCGGCGTCATCGCCGGGCAAACCCCGGCGGCTTTCCAGCGGTTGCGCGTCGCGGGCCAGAATCGCCACGCCGTTCCACGAGGCCTGGCCCAGGCACAACGCACCGTAGCCGGCTGCGTCAAAGTCGTTGAAGGGAAACAGGCTGTCGGGCGCCTTGAGTTCTTGCAGGCAGACAATGTCGGGCTGTTCCCGCGCCAGCCATTCCAGCAGATTGGGCAGGCGGGCGCGGATGCCATTGATGTTGAAGGTCGCGATCTTCAGCGCTTTCATGGGAAGGGTCCTTCCAGGGCTCTTGGAGTAGAGCTCGGAAGGTGTTCGGTCGTTCCGTTTTCAGGCGCGATTGACTTCAGTAGCCCAACGACAACCCGGTATTGCGCCGTGGGTCATTGGCCCCATAGAAACGGTTATTGCCGACCGGCTTGCCGTCCAGGGACGGTGCGCCCACCAGGATGGCGGCCAGGTGGTTGGCATCCTGCGGGCCGGCGAACTTGTGGCCCCAGCCTTCGAGGATTTTCTGGGTGTCGGGGCTCAGGGCAAAGCGCTCGATATTGGTCGCCTCAGGCAGCCATTGCTGGTGGAAACGCGGGGCGTCCACGGCTTCCTGGATGTTCATCTTGTAGTCGATCACATTGAGGATGGTCAGCAAAGTAGCCGTGATGATACGGCTGCCCCCCGGCGTACCCACCACCATCACCGCTTTGCCGTCCTTGGTGACGATGGTCGGGCTCATGGACGACAGCGGCGTCTTGCCCGGCGCGATGGCGTTGGCTTCACCCTGGACCAGGCCGTACATGTTCGGCACGCCGATCTTGGAGGTGAAGTCGTCCATTTCGTCGTTGAGGATTACCCCGGTCTTGCTCGCCATTACACCGGCACCGAACCAGTCGTTGAGGGTGTAGGTCACCGAGACGGCGTTGCCCCACTTGTCGACGATGGAGTAGTGGGTGGTGTTATTGCCTTCGTGAGGCGAAACCCCGGGCTTGATGTCCTGAGAGATCCCGGCCTTCTGCGGGTCGATGGCGGCGCGCAGTTTGGCGGCGTAGTCCTTGTCCAGCAGGTGCTCGACCGGGTTCTGCACAAAGTCCGGGTCGCCGAGGTAGCTGTTGCGGTCGACGTAGGCGTGGCGCATGGCCTCGATCTGGTAGTGCAAGCCTTGGGCGGAGTGATAGCCGAGGTCGGCCATCGGGTAGCCTTCGAGGATGTTCATGATCTCGCAGATCACCACGCCGCCGGAGCTCGGTGGTGGCGCGGAGACCACGTGGTAGCCACGGTAGTCACACTCGATGGGCGCCAGTTCGCGGGTCTTGTATTTGTCCAGGTCGGCCTGGGTGATGATGCCTTTGCCCGATTGGCTGGAATCGACAATCGCCTTGGCTACCCAGCCTTTGTAGAAGCCGTCGGCGCCCTTGGCGGAGATTTCCCGCAGGGTTTTCGCCAGGTCTTTCTGCACCAGTTTCTGGCCCACCAGCATCGGCTCGCCACCGTGGAGGAAGATGCCGCGCAGGTCCTTGTCTTTCTTGAATTCGTCGGTGGCAGTGTGCAGCAGGTCAATATCGCCCTGCTCCAGGGCAAAACCGTCTTCGGCCAGCTTGATTGCCGGGGCGATCACCTGGGCGCGCTTGAGGGTGCCGTATTTGCTCAACGCCAGTTCCATGCCCGACACGGTGCCGGGTACGCCGACGGCCAGGTGACCTTTGGAACTGAGGTCGGGGACGACGTTGCCGTCTTTGTCCAGGTACATGTCGGCAGTGGCTGCCAGCGGGGCTTTTTCGCGGAAGTCGAGGAAGGTCTTGCGCCCGTCGGCCAGTTGCACGGTCATGAAGCCGCCGCCGCCCAGGTTGCCGGCCGCCGGGTACACCACGGCCAGGGCGTAACCCACTGCCACCGCCGCATCCACGGCATTGCCACCGGCCTTGAGAACGTCCACGCCCACATGGGTAGCGAGGTGCTGAGCCGTGACCACCATGCCATTTTCGCCAGCCACCGGGGCCTGGGAGGCCGCCTGTACACTGCTGACGGTCAGCACCCACGCGGTGGCAATCAAAGTTCGGGTAAACGGTTGGTATTTCATCCCTGCATACTCTGTTTATTAGAAGAACTAGAAAGTAATACGTTTCCGATCCAAGCCCCAGCGTTATGCCGCGTTTGTGACAGAGCCTGTCGGTAACGGAATAATGCCCATGCTATATTCCGGGCCTTTACGCCGCGCAGCAGAGGCTTTTCGATGGTGATCAAGAAGACCGGTATCCGCGCCCAGCAAGCCGACCAGACCCGCGCACGGATTCTCCAGGCGGCGGTCAAGGTCTTCACCCGCGACGGCTATTCCGGCGGGCGTGTGGAAAGCATTTCCCGGGAGGCCGACTCCAACGACCGCATGTTGTATTACTACTTCGGCAGCAAGGAACACCTGTTTGTGTGTGTGCTGGAGCACACCTATGAGCAGTTCAACAAGGCCGAAAGCAAACTCAAGCTCGACCTGACTGCGCCGGTGCAAGCGTTGCAGGCGCTGGTGGGGTTTATCTGGAATTACTACGTCAAGCATCCCGAGTTTGTGGCGATCCTGAGTATCGAGAACCTGCATAAGGGCAAGCATGCGAAGCAGTCGGGTGAGCTGCGGCGGTTGTCTGGGGAGGCAGTTGGGGTATTGCGGCCGATCATTGAAGCGGGCCAGGCCCAGGGGCTGTTTCGTGAGGATGTGGACATCAAGCACGTGTATTTGATGATTGCTTCGTTGTGCTACTTTTATAACTCCAACCAGCACACGCTGAGTTCGTTTCTGGGGGAGGATTTGGCGGATAAGACACAGCAGCAGGATTGGCTGGGGTTTATCAGTGATCTGGTGTTGCGTGGGGTATGCCTGACACCGCCTGTCCAACGGTAGAACCG
>NZ_JAXCIS010000091.1:0-19301 GCF_034044025.1 Pseudomonas sp. SED1 | reverse complement strand
ATACAAGCCATCACCCAAATAACGGATATGCCCCCACCTAGCATCCTCCCCCAGCGGCAAAGCCCCGACAGGCACCCCGCATGCCGGTCAGTAGCGAATCATCACCGACTTGAGCTCGGTGTAGTCCTCGATAAAAGCCCCACCAAACTCCCGCCCCACCCCCGAAGACTTGTTGCCCCCAAACGGCACCGCCGGGTCGAGCATCGTGTGCATGTTCACCCACACCGTCCCCGCGTTGATCGCCGGCACCATGCGCAGGGCCTTGCTCAAATCGTTGGTCCAGAGGCTGGCGCTCAGGCCGTACGGCGTGTTGTTCATCAACTCCAGCAGTTCTTCCTCTGTGTCATAAGGGAAAAACGTGGCGATGGGGCCGAAGGTTTCTTCGTTGAGCAGGGTGTCGTTGATCGTGTTGGCGAGAATCACCGTCGGCTCCACGTAGCAACCCGGCCCGTCGATCAGCTTGCCGCCATGGATGATCGTGTTGTGTTCGGCGCGGGCCTTGGCGAAAAACCCTTCGAGTTTCTGTTGGTGCTGACGGTTGGTCACCGGGCCGAACTCGGTGCGTTCGTCCAGCGGCGAACCGATGTTCAACTGGCCCAGGCGCTGCGCCAGCTTGTCCATGATCGGCTCGATCTGCGAGCGATGGGCGAAGAAGCGTTCGGCGGCAGCGCAGATTTGCCCGGAGTGCAGGAAGCCGGCTTCGATGATGCCGTTGACCGCCTTGTCGAGGTCCATATCCCGCAGAAACCCGGCCGAGTTTTTACCGCCCAGTTCCAGGGTCGCCCGGGTCAGCCCCGCGCCCATGGCGCTGCGGCCCACGGCGATGCCGGTGGGCACCGAGCCGGTGAACGAAACCTTGTCGGTGTCCGGATGCTCCACCAGGCCTTTGCCCACATGCCCGCCACCGGTCAACACGTTCAGTACGCCCGCCGGCAGGCCGGCGTCGATGGCGAGTTCGGCGATGCGCAGGATGGTCAGCGGGGTGAACTCGCTGGGCTTGATGATGATGCTGCAACCGGTCACCAGCGCCGAGGCGAGTTTCCAGATGGCGATCATGGTCGAGAAATTCCACGGCACGATGCCCACCACCACGCCCACTGGTTCGCGCAGGGTGAAGGCGGTGTAGCGTTCACCGGCGAAGGAGGGCAGTGACGGGGTGATGGTCTGGCCGCTGATCTTGGTGGCCCAACCGGCGTAGTAACGCAGGAAATGCGCGGCCTGGTCGACCTCAAAGGCCCGGGAAATCTGGATGATCTTGCCCGACTGGCAGGTTTCGATCTGTGCCAGTTCTTCGCGGTGTTGCTCCAGCAGGTCGGCGAGTTTCAGCAGCACATTGCCACGAATGGCTGGTGCGACCTGGGACCATTTCCGGAAGCCACGTCGGGCCGATTCCACGGCCGCGTCGATATCGACAAGGTCGGCATCGGCGACGCGGGCGATCACTTCGCCGTTGGCCGGGTTGATCACCTCCAGGGTTTGGCTGGAGTGGCTCTGGACGTAGCCGCCGTCGATAAACAAGGCATGGTTTCCACGGAGGAAGGCTTGGACTTCAGGCAGCAGCGCAATATCGCTCATGGGAATTTCCTGCTCGCAAAAGCCCGAGGTTAACCAGCGCCGCTGGGCCAGGCTTGTCTGTGCCTGCCGGGCGATATGTCTGTGGCTGCCAGGCCTGTGGAAAGTGCAATCTTGGCTGTGGAAGGTGCATTTTCCGGTGTGATCGCCGGCTCCATACTGGCCCCACATCCAGCGTCGTTCGCTGATTTGGAACGCCAGCCGGACATCCAATAATAAGCAGGGCCGTCCATGAAAAAGCCAAACCCGCTCCTCGAAGACCTCAAGGCGATTCTGCCGACCATCGCTGCCAATGCCTTCCAGGCCGAGCAGGACCGCAAGGTTCCCGACGAGAACATTGCGCTGCTCAAGAGCATCGGCATGCACCGTGCCTTTCAACCCAAACCCTTTGGCGGCATGGAAATCTCCCTGCCGCAATTTGCCGACTGCATCGCCTTGCTCGCCGGCGCCTGTGCCAGCACTGCCTGGGCCATGAGTCTGTTGTGCACCCACAGCCATCAACTGGCGCTGTTTTCCGCGAAGTTGCAGCAGGAAGTCTGGGGCGATAACCCGAACGCCACGGCCAGTAGCAGCATCGCGCCGTTTGGCCGCACTGAAGAAGTTGAAGGTGGCGTGCTGTTCAGCGGTGAAATGGGCTGGAGCAGCGGTTGCGATCACGCCGAGTGGGCGATTGTCGGTTTCCGTCGTAAAAATACCGAAGGTACTCAGGATTACTGCTTTGCGGTGCTGCCGCGCAACGACTATCAGATTCGTGATGACTGGTTCGCCGCCGGCATGAAAGGCAGCGGCACCAAGACCCTGATCATCGACAACGTATTGGTGCCCGAACATCGCATCCAGAAAGCCAAAGACATGATGGAAGGCAAGTCCGCCGGCTTCGGTTTGTACCCCGACAGCAAGATTTTCTACTCGCCGTACCGGCCGTATTTCGCCAGCGGTTTCTCCACCGTCAGCCTGGGGGTGGCCGAGCGCATGCTTGAGGTGTTCCGCGAGAAAACCAAGACCCGCGTACGTGCCTACACCGGCGCGGCGGTGGGTGCGGCGACTCCGGCGTTGATGCGCCTGGCCGAGTCGACGCACCAGGTGGCCGCCGCCCGGGCGTTCCTGGAAAAGACCTGGCAGGAACACGCCGAACACAGCGAACAGCACCGTTACCCGAGCCGCGAGACCCTGGCGTTCTGGCGCACCAATCAGGCGTACGCGACCAAGATGTGCATCCAGGCGGTGGACCGTTTGTTCGAGGCCGCCGGTGGTAATGCGTGGTTCGAGCACAACGAAATGCAGCGGTTGTTCCGCGATTCCCATATGACCGGCGCCCATGCGTACACCGATTACGACGTGTGCGCGCAGATTCTGGGGCGTGAGCTGATGGGGCTTGAGCCTGATCCGAGCATGATTTGAAGCCTCGTGGCGGCCCCTCTGCAGGAGCGAGCTTGCTCGCGAAAAAACCGAGAGCGCCGCGCCCATCCAGGCAACCCACGTCATCGTTAACGACCTTCGCGAGCAAGCTCGCTCCTACAGGGAGCAGCTCGATAATAAGTAATCCGGGAGTCTTGTATGTCTGAGCACAGCGCTACGATCTTCGATCCACGGGCCTTTCGCCGGGCCCTGGGCAACTTTGCCACCGGTGTCACGGTGGTCACCGCCGCTGATGCCAGCGGGCGCAAAGTGGGTGTCACCGCCAACAGCTTCAACTCGGTCTCCCTGGACCCGCCGCTGGTGCTGTGGAGCATCGACAAGCGCTCCAACAGCCATGAGGTGTTCGAGCAGGCCAGCCATTTTGCGGTCAATGTGCTGGCGGCCGACCAGATCCACCTGTCGAATAATTTTGCCCGGCCCAAGGACGATCGCTTCGCCGAAATCGAATTCGAATCGGGCGAAGGCGGCTCGCCGGTTTTCGCCGATTGCTCGGCGCGGTTTCACTGCGAGAAATACCAGCAGGTGGACGGTGGTGATCACTGGATCATGATAGGCAAGGTGGTGGCGTTTGATGATTTTGGGCGTTCGCCGTTGCTCTATCACCAAGGGGCGTATGCGCGGATCGAGGAGCGGCAACCGTAGGGCGAACACCTCTATCGAGGGCTGATGCAGGTTTAATGTGGGAGCGGGCTTGCTCGCGAATGCTGAGTGTCAGCCAATACATCTGGCGACTGACACACCGCTTTCGCGAGCAAGCCCGCTCCCACCTGTGATCTCGGTTGCTCATTGCATCTGTGTTAGAACGGCACGGCCACTGTGACTTGGCTATAGACATTGGTGCCGTTGCCACCCACCTGGTTGCCGCCGTTGCTCTCATCCTTGTTGGGCTTGTACAGCCCCAGCAGCGGCGTGACGATCAGGTGTTCGTTCACCGCCCACTCCGCGTACAGGTCCAGTTCGCGCCCGTCGAGGTTGAGCATGCCGCCCTTGCTCAACGTCTTGTAATCGAAGAACAGCGCGCCGACGGTCACGCTGTCCAGCGGCTTGACCTTCAACGCCACGTGCTGCACCTCAGTATTGGTATTGAACGGCCCCGAATAATTGCCGGCCACTTCGCCCTGCACCCAAGTGCCGTAGCCACGGTTGAAACCCGCGAACATCGCGTCCCAGTTTTTCGAATAGCGGCTGTAGCGGTAGGTCAGGTCCGGCGACCATGGCAGCGCGGCGAAGGTATAACCGCCTTCGGTATACCAGGCCTTTTCCGGGCCGGCGTCCTTGTCCTGCCAGGCGTATTCAAAGGAAAAGTGCGCGTTCTCGATCCCGGCATTGCCGGCACCCCGCAGGCTGTAGAGGTTCATCCCGGCGCGCTGTTTTTGCAGGTTATTGGCGTAACGGTCGTCGACGCTGATGCCATGGATATAGGTCAACCCAACGGTGCCCTGCGCGGCGGTGTAGTCCAGGGTGCCGGCGGCCATTTCGGTGTTGGCCTGGGCGCGGTTGTCGGACTTGATCCACATCACGCTGCCATGCACGCCGTCCTTGCCCCCCAGGCGTAACACGGCGGTTTGATCGAAGGCATGGCGCGCGGCGATGTAGTAGGCGCCGCCCCGGTTGAACTTACCGTCGTCCACGCCCTTGCCGAGGTTCGGGCCGTCGTCATTGATGATGAAGCCGTCGCCGAGCATGATGATCTGGCGGCCGAACGACAGGTCCACACCATCCTTGCCCAGCGCCGGAAACAGCTCCCCCGAGCGCCAACCAGCGAAGGCTTCGTCGAACTTGGTGGTGCGCTCGCTGCCGGTGGTCACGCCGGACGCATCGCCATCACCCCACGTGCCGGAGCTGACCAGGTTAGCCGTGCCATACACGCTGCCCAGGGCGCCGAAGCGCTGGTCAACGCTCAAGCCATACTTGATGAAGCCCTCACGCCAGGTGGAACCGCCGGTGGTGCCGTCATAGTTTTTGCGGCTGTTGAACATCCCGTACACCGCGAGGAAGTTGCCGGTGACCTGGGTGTCGTCATCGGCGTACAGCTCGAACGCCCGGGCCGATGACTCGATGACCATCAGCGCAATGCCCAGGCTCACGGCCTTGTACAGCCGACGGGTTTTTTGTGTGTGCTCCATTGTTATAGTCCCCAGCAGGTTGAGTTGAGGGCGCATTAGTGCGAGCGGGGGCGGGCCAAGTCTTTCCTCTGCGTGCCAGGTAATTGACCCTGGCCGCCAGCGGCGGGACAGTGGCAGGCAGCAACAAAACCGGCGGCAGCCAGGAGCAAGACGATCAGCCAGGGCGGGGCGCAGAGTGCCAATACTTCTAAAAATCCGCTTCTTGAGGATCTGCACCATGTCGATCAACGACCGGCTCACCGAACACTTGAAACGCGGCACGGTGGGCTTTCCCACGGCGCTGGCGAGCACCATTGGCCTGATCATGGCCAGCCCGGTGATCCTCACCGCAACCATGGGGTTTGGCATCGGCGGCAGCGCCTTTGCGGTGGCGATGTTGATCGCGGTGGTGATGATGCTGGCCCAGGCGACCACCTTCGCCGAAGCCGCCTCGATCCTGCCCACCACCGGCTCGGTCTACGACTACATCAACTGCGGCATGGGCCGGTTCTTTGCGATCACTGGCACCTTGTCGGCGTACCTGATCGTGCACGTGTTTGCCGGCACCGCTGAGACGATCCTCTCTGGAGTGATGGCGCTGGTGAATTTCGAACACCTCAACACCCTGGCGGAATCTGCCGGCGGCTCATGGTTGCTGGGGGTGGGTTTCGTGATTGTGTTCGGGGTGCTGAATGCGTTTGGCGTCAGCGCGTTCGGCCGCGCCGAGATCATCCTCACCTTTGGCATGTGGACCACCCTGATGGTGTTTGGCGTGCTGGGCCTGATCGCGGCTCCGGCGGTGCAGTTGGACGGCTGGTTCGGTGAATCCCTGGTGGGCACCGACCTGATCACGATCCTGTCGCTGGTGGGCATGGCGATGTTCATGTTCGTCGGTTGCGAGTTCGTCACGCCGCTGGCGCCGGACCTGCGCAACTCGGCCAAGGTGATGCCCAAAGCGATGGTGCTGGGGCTGTTGGGTGTGGCCACGTGCATGTTCATCTACGGCGCGGCAATGAAGCGCCAGGTGGAGAACGTATTGATCGACGCGGCGGGCGGCGTGCACCTGCTGGATACGCCGATGGCGATCCCGAAATTCGCCGAGCAGGTGATGGGCAGCATCGGCCCGATGTGGCTGGGCATCGGCTTTCTGTTTGCCGGTGCTGCGACCATCAACACCCTGATGGCCGGTGTACCACGGATCCTGTACGGCATGGCGGTCGACGGCGCGTTGCCCAAGGTCTTCACCTACCTTCACCCGCGCTTCAAGACACCGCTGCTGTGCATCCTGGTGGCGATGCTGATTCCGTGCCTGCACGCGTTGTACCTGGGGGGCAATACCGACAACATCATGCACCTGGTATTGGCCGCCGTGTGTGCCTGGAGTTTTGCTTATCTGCTGGTGACGCTGTCGGTGGTGATCCTGCGGATTCGCCGGCCTGATCTGCCTCGTGCCTATCGTTCGCCGTTCTTTCCGCTGCCGCAGATTCTGTCGAGCATCGGCATCCTGCTGGGCATGTGGTTTATCACGCCGCCGGGGATGAACCCTGCTGACATCTACATTCCCTTCGGCGTGATGCTCGGTTGCACGGCGGCGTACGCGCTGTTCTGGACCCTGGTGGTGCAGAAGGTCAATCCATTCAAGCCCGCCTCGGTGGAAGAGGTGTTGGCCAAGGAGTTCGCCCATGAGCCAGGTCAGCCGCACGACGGGTATATCAGCCATGCTGCAAAAACTGTCTGAGCTGTTCAGTGCCCGGCGCGCGCCTGCCGGTTATCGTCCCGGCGTTACGCTGGAACACCTGCGGCGCAACCTTGGCCTCGCCGGTTATGCGGTGTGCGGCCCGACGACGGCCCGGGTCGCCCTGGACGAGCTTGGGTTGCAACTGGAGATCGTCGAGCGCACCGAATCGCAACTGTTGATGCACCTGGTCATGACCGAATTCGTACTGCACGTTCCTGCCTCGCAGCAGGGCACGGCGAGCTTCGAACTGCACCACACCGGGGCCGTCCGACGCACTGGAATCCGCTGTCGGCAGTGCTCTGGAGACAAGGAAGTGTTAGGCGTTCTGCAAGCCGGGTTGCAGGAGGGCAGTGCGTTGCATCGCGCCTTGATGCCGCTGGACTTCAAGCGCCTGCGCATCGACTTGGCGGATCACCAGTGGTGCGTGCGGCTTGAGCATATGGGTGGCAGCGAGGTGGTCAATCGCATGCCGGCGTTCCGGCGCTATATCGCCTTGAGCAGCGATCAACGTGCCTGGCTGCTGGACGCCTTCAGCGGTTTTCAGCGCGCATTACAGGCCCACTGATCGCAGGATTTGGCATCAATAGTGCAAACACCTTGGCAGACACGTACTTGTTGCGCGCATATAGATAACATGTTAACTATTGCCCGACAAAAACAAAAAGCCAAGGTGGAAACTACCATGAGCATGCAACAGATTGGGCAAGACGGGCTGGACCGCTGGACCCGGGATCTGCGCGCGGCTTGCGGTCACTTCGACACAGAACTGGCCTTCAACCGCTCGCTGTTCATCGGCAGCATCAGCACCTTTTCCCGCGGCGGTTTGCCTCTGGCCAACCTGCGCACCAACGCCGGCCGGATCAAACGCCCCAAAGCCCGCGCCGACCACGATAACGACCAACACTGCTTCCTGGTCAGCCAGCGCAGCGGCTACTGCCAAATCACCCAAAACGGCCAGAGCGTGCAACTCGCCCCCGGCGAATTACTCTTGATGGACTCGGTGGGCTCCATCGACATCACCCCGTTCGGGCTGATCGAACATGCCTCACTGTCCTTATCCCGCCAGGAAGTGTGCAAACAGTTCGGCAACCAGCCCAAGACCTTCGGCAAAATCTCCTCAAGCAAAGCCTGCGGGCGCATGTTGCATGTGCTGATGGACCAACTGTGCAAAGACGCGCTCAACGGTGAAGGCGCGGTCGGTGAGGGGCAGGCGTTGCAGTCGGCGTTTGTTTCGCTACTGGGGTCGGCGTTTGAGCAGGAAGATGATGAGCGGGACGATTGTGGCGGGTTGCAAGGCAGCAATCTGCGCAGCTATGTGCAGAAGGTGATTGATGAATCGTTGACCCAGCCAGGATTGAGCCCGATGGGGTTGGCGAGTCGGTTGAACATCTCGGTAAGGCATTTGTATCGGTTGTTTGAGGAGCAGGATGACAGCGTGTGCCGGTATATCCAGCGGGCGCGGTTGAAGCGTAGTGCGGATGATCTGACCAACCCGTTCTTGCGCAGTGAGTCGATTACGTCGATTGCGTATAAGTGGGGATTTACGGATTCGGCGCACTTTAGTCGGTCGTTCAAGAAGCAGTTTGAAGTGTCGCCGAAGGATTTTCGGGCTGGGCGGTTGCAGCAGGTGGGGTGAGTGGCGCTATAGGGCCACTCATTTGTTTGCTCATTCTATTCCCCTTCACGCGTCGCTCCGCTTATTGCCTTGTCGAGCTTTTCTATGACATGTTCAAGCCACAATCGTCCTGATGGCCACTCGTGGGGATAGTGGTAGTAACAGTACTGTTCATAGAGAAGGTTTTTTTGGAGGTCTATCTCTGTATTTTGAACGGCTAAGAGCTCAATGATTTCCTGCCTTACTTGGCATATTGCCTCGGGGTCTGACTCGTTTATAAAAGAGTCAATGACCTCGTCTGCAGAGTCGTGATCGTAGACCCAGTCCTGGTTGAAGTAGCCACCAAAAAACTGTTGCAACGCTGTTAATGCAGTGCTCATGGTATTGGGTAGCCTGTCAGTATCAGATAGCCATCGGGCATTGTTTGATCTCTTTTTAAAACCAGTAATAACTTGTAGACCGGGATGGTCTGGCTTGAACCTCTTATGAGGCTTAATCCTACGGGATTTTGATGTCTGTCTCGAATAATAAGTTTGTTAGTACTCCCGCTTAGGAATGTATGTATTTGTTGATTATGAGATGCCAGGCTCCTAGATACGACTGACTCGGCAGTCGTTAGATTCTGAAACGTAGATGCAGCTGGAATATTTGGCTCTGCTACAAGCCTTGAAGCTAACTGCGCCGTTGTCTGACCGACGTGCTTTTCAATTAGATGACCCCCAGCTGCTTCATGCGCGGCTAATCCCCCTCCAGGGACTTTGCTAACTGCTGTGTTATTTGTTGAGCCCGGGCACTGCCCAGGCGTACAAACTAATCCCAACGGATCCACCCACCCCGTCGGGTTGGGCACGTACTGGTATCCGTTCAGCCCACCCGCCAGCTTCACGGGATCAGGCGTCAGGTAGCGGCCAATGTCCGGATTGTAGTAGCGATTACGGTTGTAGTGCAGTCCGCTTTCCGGGTCGAAGTATTGGCCCTGGAAGCGCAGCGGGTTGGTGATGGTGTTGACGTCGAGCTTGGCGATTTGGCCGTAGGCGCGGTAGTGGGCGGACCAGACGATTTCGCCGTCGGGCGCGGTGAGTTCCTGTGGGGTGCCGAGGTGGTCAAGTTGGTAGTGGAAGGGTTTTACGTCTTCCGGGCCATAGCCTTTGAGCAGTGCTAACGGGCGAAAACTGTTGGGTTCGTAGAGGTAGCTCTGGTGGTGATCGGCGCTGTGTTCGGCGATCAGCGTGTCGCCTTGCCAGAAAAATTCGGTGGTCTGGCCATTTAGGGTTTTGGCGATACGGCGGCCAAACGGGTCGTAGCGGTAGCTGGCCTGTGTGCCGTCCGGTTGGGTGACGCTGATCAGTCGGTGCTGGCAGTCGTAGCGGTATTCGGTAACCAACTGCTGCGCCCGGCCTCGACGTTCGCGCAGGAGATTGCCGAAGGCGTCGTAGTCGTAATGACGGTCGCCCTGCATCAAGAGGCGGTTGCCTTTGACGACGTTCGGGTCGACGCGGTCTTGCATCAGCAGGTTGCCGGCGGGGTCGTGGACGAAGCGTTCCTGCAGGTCGTGCGAGTGGTTGGCGCGGGTCAGGCGGTCGAGTGGGTCGTAGTGGTAGTCGTGCTGACCTTTACGGGTGTCGAGGATGCGGGTCAGGTTGCCGCGTTTGTCGTAGTCGTATTGGCGGCGCTGGTGGCGTTGTTCCTGTTGAGTGATGGCGTGGGCGTGCAGGCGGCCCTGGTCGTCGTAGTGGTAGTGGCTGAGGAGCTGGCCTTGCTGGCGCTGGTGTTCGCGGCCGGACTTGAACAGGTGCGAGGTGAGCAGGTCGCCGTTGAGTTCGACGGTGGCGAGGTCGCCGCCTTTTTCGTGGTGGAAAGCGAGGCGGTTGTTATCGGGCAGGCGCAGGTAGTTGAGTTGCCCGCATTCGTCGTAGCGGTAGCGCAGCGTCCCCCAGCCCTGGTGCTCGGCAGTGAGGCGGTTTTGCAGGTCGTATTCGTAATGGAGCGGCCAGTGGCCGTCGTCGACGCTGAGAAGGTTGCCGAGGCGGTCGTAGGCGTAATCAACCGTGCTGCTGTCGGGCAGGGTTTTTCTTACGAGGCGACCGGCGCTGTCTCGCTGATAACCGGTAACCAGCTGACTGCCATCGTCGCCGTATTCGGTCTTTTCCAGCAGGCGCCCGGCGAGATCGTAGACGTAGGCGGTGCGGCGGCCATCAAACCCGGTTTCCTGCTGTATCAGGCCGTTGGCGTGGTACTCAAGCCGGTAGGTTTCCCCAACCTCATTTTCGATCTCGGTGAGTAACAACCGAACATTGTCATAGCGGTATTTGAGCTGCGTGCCGTCCGGATTAATCCGACGGCTGATCAGGTGTAGGCCGTCGGCATACTCATAGCGAGTAACCCGACCCAGCTCATCACGCTCGGCAGTGATTTTTCCGTACGGGTTGTAGCTGAATTCGCGCGTGGCGCCGCCCGGCTGAATCACTTTCAGCAAGCGGCCCACGGCGTCCCACTGATACAGGGTCAGCGCGCCATGCTCATCCTCGCAAGCCACCTGTCGCCCCAGGTCGTCATAGCGATAACGCCGCATTCCACCATTCGCCAGCTTCTCTTCGGTGAGCTGGCCACGCTCATTCCAGATCAGCCGCTGGCTGCTGTTATCCGGATACCAGACGCCGGTGAGCTTTCCGTGTTGGGTGTAGGTGTATTCGGTGTAGTTACCGTCCGGATCAGTCTTACGGGTGATATCGCCTTGATCGTTACGCTGGTATTTCCACACCGCGTCACCACGACGTACAACCCTTACGAACCCGTTGTCATGCTCGTAGGACGTGGGTGCATCGTCACCGGGAAACAGCGCAATCAACCGACCGGCTTCGTCGTACTGATAAGCCGTCACCGCTCCCAGCGGGTCCTGCTCGACCGTCAGCCGGCCTTTTTCATCGTAGGATTTGAAGTGCTGCGCGCCGTCCGGATCGATCCGCTGCACCAGCCGAGCGCGCTGGTCATGAACGTAGACTTCCTGGCTGCCATCGGCGTTGTGCACGGTGACGGTGCCGTTGTCGTCCCACACATACCGCGTGTCCATCTGGGAAAAACTGGCCCAGTGGCGGACACACCTTGCCGCCTTGCCAGACCTTTCCCACTCCCAAAAGAAACTCGCCCCACCGGCCAGTTCCCGCTCCAGGATCACCTGCTGATCGTCGTACCGATAACGTTCGTTTTCGCCGACAGCGTTGGTCGCTTCGATCAACCGCCAGGCATCGTCGTACTTGTAGGCAACAACGTTCTGCTCGGTTATCCAGCCAAGTTCCCGCTGCACCTGATAGTCGACCGCGACGATATGCCCGCGGTCATACCGCAGCAGCAATCCCTGGCCAACGTGGTTATCGATCCGCTGAATCCGTCCTGAATAGTCGCGGGCAATGCGCAGCCGGTTGTCGTACGCATCGCTGATCGACGTCAGCACACCGTTGCGGAAGTGGTAGAAAAGCGACGCCTGAGCCAGCACCAGTTCATCGGGTAACGAGCCCAGATAAATCGACGCTTCCGCCAGGCTATTGGTGATGGCTGGCCGCGCAGCAGAGGGCAGGGGAAAGGTGGTGCTGCGGTTCTCGTGATCGGTCCAAATCACCGACTCGCCAACCACGCAAAGCCGCTGAGCCAGCGAATGACTCCAGCCAAACCCCAACCCGCAATCCACTTCCACGGCACTACTGCGATACAACCGCGTCCAGGCAAACGGCAGCACACCCTCCAACGAGCCGTCAGTGAGAGTCAGCAGCTCCTCACCGGTAACCATCGAAACCGGGCAGCCATCGGTACAGGTATTCGCCGAACAAACCGAAGCATCCCCGTTGGGGTTTTTCGCAGAAGCAGGGACATCATCCACGGGCTCCTGCTTCACCAGCGCTGTTCGCGCCGTCTTGGGCTCCCGCACCATCGGTGCCGGGTTCGAAATTTCCTCCACGCCAGCCTTCAACGGCACCGCCGCCGCCTTCACCGGCACTGCATGACTCTGAAGTGATAACGGCTTAAGTACCTCCGCATGCCCATCCAGCGGGGCCGTACCACCCAGCTTGGCAATCTGCTCCAACCACTCCCGTGCCTGCTCGGACTTGACCTTGCCCAGCACCTGCGCACCCAAGCGCACCGCCACACCCATGCCACCGGTAGCCCATAGCAACAGCAGGTTGAGCAGCACCTCGGTGGTGATTTCCCCGAGCAACTCAAGCATGTAATGCGGTGGCAGCATGCGCATCCAACTGACCATTGCGGACAGGTAGATGAACAGCAACGGTTCATCACTCAGGATCAGCAACCCTTTGGCAATCGCCTCATTACTGAGCTGCAGCAGCGCTCCAAGCTCGGCCTGGGAGAGGTACTGCAGCAGCTTTTCGCTGTTGGGCTTGATATCTGCCAGCCACTGGTACAGTTGCGCAATACCGTCCCACAGACCGTAAAGCACGTTGCCAAAGCCTTGCGCGTACGCCTGTTGCAGCGAGGTGTACCGATCGACAAAGTCAGCCTTGGAATAGCTCTCCCATATCGGCTTGAATGTGCTCGTCCACTCGTCACGCAAGCGGCCTTCCAGCGAGCTGATCTCGGACTGATAGGAGGCATACAGCGCCTTGACGTGGTCCTTGGAAACGTTGGGGTAAAAGCTGACCCGGTACTGCCGGTCGACGGTGCACTCGGTGACTTCGAGAATGCCGCTGGGGCCGATGGTTTTATGGATGGGGTCGCCGAGGAGGCCACCGTCTTGCGCGACTTCCTGCAGCACCACCGGCGTATTGCCGATGGGCACGAACCGCGTGCTCTGGAACATATGCACCAGCTTCAACGATGCGTTGGCCTTGCAGGTCGCGACGGTGCTGCTGGGATACAGGGAACGGGTGATGGGTGCGACCAGCGAAACCTCATCCCCCACCCTGAACACCTGCTCGACGTCCAGTGCCGAGAAGCTCCAGAAGCTCTCGGCCCAGGCGTCGTAGGTGTTCAGGCAGTGTGTGAAGTCGTTGAGAACCCCATCGACGTCGCACGTCTTCGGGTCCATCGCTGCCACGACCAGAAAGCCTATGGCGGGAATCAAGAGACAGCCCCATCGGGCAGGGCATTAATCGGAAAAGACATCGGCGTTCCCTCGCACTGTGTGATCAGGCGAGGGACTTTGCAGCGGTTCTCAAGGCGAGGGAGTAGAGGTTATCCGGCCGTTCGGTAGGACGTTTCGTTAAACCTCCGGCAAGGTCGAGCCGCCATCCACCACCAGCGTTTGCCCGGTGATGTAACCCGCCAGGTCCGATGCCAGAAACAGCATCGCCCCGGCAATATCCGCTGGCGCACCCAACCGTCCCAGCGGCACCCGGCTGGCGATCTGTGCGTTCACCTGGTCATCCCCCAGATTGCCCATGGCGGGCGTGGCGATCATGCCGGGTTCCACCCCGTTGACTCGCACATTCAGAGCGGCCAGCTCCAGCGCGGCATTGCGAATGAACCCGTTGACCCCGGCCTTCGACGCCGCATAGTGGCTCAAACCCGGAAATGCCACCCTCGGCCCAGTGACTGAAGATGTGACCAGCACGCAGCCCCGACCCTGACGGCGGAACATGGGCAACGCCGCCTGGGTCAGCCAGAACAACGCCGAGAGATTGACCGCCAAGGTGCGGTCGAGCATCGCCGGAGTGATTTCGGCAAAGGGCGTCAGCGGAAAATACCCGGCGTTATGCACCAGAATATCTAGCCGCCCCCAACTTTGTTCCACCCCGGCAATCAGCGCGAAAACCGCAGCCGCATCCGCCAGATCCACCGTCACCGCTTCCACCTGGAAGCCGCGCCCGCACAGCGCCAGCGCGAGTGTCTCTGCCAGTTGCAGGTCGGCGATCATCACCCGTGCACCCCGCAGGGCAAACGCCTCGACGATGGCCCGACCAATCCCTTGGGCGCCACCCGTTACCAATACGGTGCGACCAGTGAAATCCAGGTCCTCATTCATGACGCTGCTCCATACGCGCGTAGGCCAGCGTCGGCACATCGACGATGCTTGAGCCCCCATCCGCTACCAGCGTCGCCCCGGTCATGATCGACGCTTCACTGGACGCCAGGAAGCGGCACACCCTGGCGATTTCTTCAGCGCTGGCGGGGCGTCGCAACGGCACGTCGGCGCACACCCGGTCGTAGGCGTGTTGCAGTGTTTCGCCATGAAAATCCATCAACGGCTGCATTTCTTCATCCGCCATCGGCGTGCGCACCCAGCCCGGGCATACCGCGTTCACCCGCACCCCGCGCGGGCCGTAATCACGGGCCAGCGAACGGTTGAGCCCAAGCAATGCATGTTTGGCTGTGGTGTAGCCGCACACTTCGGGCCCGGCGGCCAGTGAGGCAATCGAACCCATCAGCACGATGTTCCCGCCACTCTCCAGCAGCAGCGGCAAACACGCTCGAGCACTGTAGAAAGCGCTGTCGAGGTTGCTGCGCAGCGCCGCTTCCCAGGTCTGCGGGCTGGTGTTGGTGGCGCTGCCCATGCCATGGCCGCCCGCGCAGGCCAGCAGCACGTCGATCCGCCCGAAGCGCTGGCGAATCTGCTCCACAAAGCCCGCCCACGTGACAGGGCAGGCCGCATCACCCACCAGCACCAAACCTCCGGTTTCCCGCGCGACCTGCTCCAGCGGCTCGCGACGACGGCCGATCAGCACCACATGCGCACCCTCGGCGGCGTACAGCCGGGCGCACGCGGCACCGATGCCCGTGCCGGCCCCGGTGATCACAATCGTGCGCGGCTCAGTCATCGGGATGCTCCGTGCGGTTGAGTACCTGGCAGTAGGAGCTGATGGGGAAGTTCGACAGCTCATCGAAAGCCGCCCCGGCATAGCCGAAGATCTTGCCGTCGCTGCGGTGCTGTTGCAGGTCGATCAGCACCAGGCCAAGGGTGGGGATGATTTTTTCGCGCCAGACGAACAGGTACAACTGGTCGGCGATCTTGTAGTAATGGCAGCGGTCTGTGTCGCACAGGCCTTGCTCGACGCCCTTGAGGCATTGCCAGGCGTAGAACTGGTGGTTGAGGTAGATGTGCTCGTAGACCTCGCTCGGGCTGTAGCGGTACTGGTTGCGCAGGCCGGTCAGTTCGGTGGTGGGCGCGTGGGGGCAGTGGCCGGCTTGCCAGGGGCGGTCGAGGCTGCCGTGGAGGAATTCCACTTCCACCGAGGTCAGCGGCTTGCCGGCCAGGGCGCGGCTGTAAAGGCCTTCGCGGGTTTGTTCCTGGGTGGGCATGCGCCCGAGCACGGCGGTGAACGAGGCGCTGGCGGTGTCGAGCACCAGGCTGACCGACCAGGCTTGGGCGCCTTCGTGCTTGATGAAATCCACCAGGTACAAGCCGGGGCGCACCGAGGTCGCGCGGTAGGTTGCGCTGCCGCTGGAGTGACCGTCGGCCGCGACCCAGGACAGGCTATCGCGCTCGAAACGGTGCTCGATCTGCCAGCCATTGGCGAAGTGCAGCGTGAAGGTCTTGCCGCTCAGGTCTGCCAGGTTCGGCAGGATAAACGCCTGGGGGGCGAAGCCGTCGGCCAGGGCGCCCACGGTGATCCAGTCAGAAGGTGTGGTCATTTGCGATGCTCCGGTTGAGTGGGTGAACACCACGGATCATCGCGCTCGGGAGCAGGCCCGGGTATCAACCGGATGGTTGAGGCGGGCTACAGAAACAGGCTGCCCACCAGCTCGGTGCGGCTGCTGACGCCGGTCTTGCGAAACAGGTTGATCAGGTGGGTCTTGATGGTGGGCAGGCCGACTTCCAGCTCCCGGGCCAGCTGTTTGTTGCTGGCGCCCTGGCGCAACAACAGGGCGATCTGGCGCTCCTTGGGCGTGAGGTCGGCCAGTGCATCTTCAGCGGGTTGCATATTGGCCACGGCCAGTTGCAGCAAGGTTTGCAGGGCGTTGAGTTGGGCCAGTTGCTCGCCGGTGAAGGCGCCCTGGTCGGCGGTGCGCAGCAACGAAATCGCCGCCTGGGGCTGGCCGCCACGCTGGGCGAGGATTTCCACCACATCCACCACGCCATAGCGCCGCAGAAAATCCCCATAGCGCCGAGTATCCCGCACCGGCTGGCGGGCCATGGCAAAACCCAGCGGCACCACCGCCAAGCCACTGGACAGGCAGTTGCGTGGTTGCAACGGGTCGAATTGGCGGTAGTTGTCCAGGTAGTCGCGGTGCATCTCGCCGCTCATGCCGTGCAACTGGAAATCCCGGGCTTGCAGGTGGCGGTCGACACAGTAGAACGCGGCCTGGCTGACCGGAATCAAGCGGGTGAAAGCCTGCAGGCACTGGCCGGCGACTTCGTGGGCGGGGAGGGCGTGCATGGTAGGTCACCTGCGGCAAAAGGCTGCCGACGGGTGCCGGCAGCCGGGGCTATCACACCACGGCGAAGTAGTGTTTGACGAAACTTTCGCTGACCACTTCCCACAGCACGGGAGTGCCCTTGGTCACGAACCAGCTGTCGCCGGCCTTGTAGCGGGTGCTCTGGCCGGTGGATTCATCGGTGAGTACCACCTCGCCGGTGACCACGGTGGCTTGTTCGGCGAAGGGATAGACCATGCGGAATTTGCCCTGGGTGGTGCCGAAATAGGCGCTGCTGACCGGGTCGGTGGGGGCACCGAAGGTCATTTTGCCGAAGGCTCGGACTTCGCCTTCGAGGATGGTCGAACCGAGATCGGCGACGGTGCCCCAGGCGTCGAGTTCGGATAGCTGGATGTCTTTCTTGAGGGTAACGAGGGTCATGGCAGTTGCTCCTGATGAGAAAAAATTAGCGATCAACTGTAGGAGCGAGCTTGCTCGCGAAGGTCGTCAACGATGACGTTGGCGTCCTGGATGAACGCGGTGCCCTCGGGTTTTTCGCGAGCAAGCTCGCTCCTACAGGTGTCAGGTGTCAGGTGTCAGGTGTCAGGTGTCAGGAATCGGGCTTTAGCGGCGGCCGTTCCAATAACCGGAAAGCTGGTGCCAGGACTTGCCGGCGGTGAGCAGCAGTGGGCGAATCGCGTCTTTGCCGATGATGGTCGGGCGATGGATCGAGCTGACCAGGTCATACCGCGCCGAGCCTTCGCTCATGCCTTCGGCCAGCACCTTGCAGATGATGTGGCTCGGCGTCACGCCGAAGCCTGAATAGCCCTGCACATAGAACGCGTTGCTGCGCCCGGGCAGGGTGCCGATCTGCGGGAACAGGTTCGGGCTGCAGGCCATCGGGCCGCCCCAGGCCAGGTCGATCTTCACGTCCTTGAGGTACGGGAAGATCTTCAGCATCAGGTTGCGGTTCCAGGCTTTCAAATCGCCGGGAATGTGCTCCACCAACGGCGTGGCGGCCCCGAACAGCAGACGGTTTTCGTTGGTGACGCGGTAGTAGTCGATCACCGGGCGAATGTCGCTGTAGGCCCCGCGAATCGGGCTGATGCGGTTGATCAGTTCTTCGGACAACGGCTCGGTCATCATCTGGAACGCATAGGTGTTGATGGTCGAGCGGTGCAGTTCCGGTTCCAGTTTGTTGAGGAAACTGTCGCAGGCCCACAACAGCTTGCTGGCCTTGACCGAACCGCGGCCGGTGCGCACGGTGATGCGTTCGCCGTAGCTGACTTCCAATGCCGGGCTGTTCTCGAAAATCTGCACGCCGTGGCCGGCCAAGGCCTTGGCCTCGCCCAGCAGCAGGTTCAACGAGTGCACATGCCCGCCGCCCATGTGCAGCAGGGCGCTGCTGTAGGCGTCGGAGCCGATGATCTGCTTCACGTCGGAACCGCCGAGGAAGCGGATCTCGTGTTGGGTGTTGATGGACTTGAAGTCTTTTTCCCAGGCGCGCAGGGTCTTTTCCTGGCGGGCGTTGAAGCCCATGTAGCCGTAGCCATGGCAGAAGTCGGCATCGATGTCGTACTTGGCGATGCGGTTCTTGATGATGTCGGCGCCCAGGTCGCTGATCTCGAAGATCTGGCGCAGGCCGTCTTCACCCACGTCCTTTTTGATCTTTTCCAGGTCGTGGCCGATGCCGGCCATGATCTGCCCGCCGTTGCGCCCGGTGCCGCCGAAACCCAGGTAACGCGCTTCCAGCACGACGATGTTGGTGATGCCTTTTTCGGCGAGTTCCAGGGCGGTGTTGATCCCGGAAAAGCCACCGCCGATGATCACCACGTCGGCTTCCACGTCCTGTTCCAGGGTGGGGAAGCTGAGGTTGTATTTCTTGGTCGCCGTGTAATAGGTCGGCGTTTCGATATTGATCATTGCGCTGCCTGACAGTGAAGAGCTAATGAATGTATTAAGGGCGTTGGCGCGCTGGATGTCTTGATTCTGTGTGCCGGGCTTTTTGATCCAGCGCGCCAGAGCCTTCGCCGGCTTCACAAGTTATAGCGTGAGGCGGGGAGGAGAGTGTTAGAGTTTCGTTAAAACATTAACTAAATCTACCGTGACCCTGAGCCTATGTTGAAACCCAGACAATCCCTGACCTTGACCCTGTTGCAGGCCCGCGAAGCGGCCATGAGTTTTTTTCGGCCGTCGCTGAATGAACATGGGCTGACCGAGCAGCAGTGGCGAGTTATTCGAATTCTCAGCCAGCATGACGAGCTGGAGATTTACCAACTGGCGGAACTGGCGTGCATTCTCAAACCGAGCATGACCGGCGTGCTGGTGCGTATGGAGGCGGCGGGCATGGTGCACCGGCGCAAGGCCGAGCAGGATCAGCGGCGGGTGCTGGTGACGCTGGCGGAGAAGGGCAAGGCCAGTTTCGAGTCGATGAGCCAGTGCATGGAGGAGAATTACCAGCGGTTGCAGGAGCAGTTTGGGGAGGAGAAGTTGCAGGTGTTGTTGGGGTTGTTGGATGAGTTGAAGACCATCAAACGCTGACACACCG
>NZ_JAXCIS010000090.1:0-4290 GCF_034044025.1 Pseudomonas sp. SED1 | reverse complement strand
TCAGATATCTATATTGCCCCAGTCCTGCTTTGTTTCCTCAGGCGCCACCGCGTTGACCCGCTTGCCCGTGGCCAACTCAACCCGCCGCGCCACTTCCGGGTCATCGGCAAACGGCATCAGGCTGGCTTCATCCAGGCTCTCCTTCGATTGGCCCCGCAAGCAATACTCCACCGCGCCATACAGGCCGATCACCGCTGCCAGGTTCAGCGCTATCTCCCACATCAGGCGATCTGCGCGTCAAGCTGCGCCACCTTCAGGTCCGCCACGCGCACCGTGCGCCAAGTGTTGTACGCCATCAGCAACATGCCGCTGAGGAAGAACACCCCGCCGACAAAGCGCACCACAAACCCCGGATGGCTGGCCTGCAAGGCTTCCACAAAGGAGTAGGTGAGGGTGCCGTCATCGTTCACCGCCCGCCACATCAAGCCCTGCGTGATGCCGTTGACCCACATCGACGCGATGTACAGCACCGTGCCGATGGTCGCCAGCCAGAAGTGCATATTGATCAGCCCCACGCTGTGCATCTGCGCGCGCCCGAAGATTTTCGGGATCATGTGGTACAGCGAGCCAAACGTGATCATCGCCACCCAGCCCAGGGCGCCGGCGTGGACGTGGCCGATGGTCCAGTCGGTGTAGTGGGACAGGGCGTTGACGGTCTTGATCGCCATCATCGGCCCTTCAAACGTCGACATGCCGTAGAACGCCAGCGACAGCACCAGGAAGCGCAGGATCGGGTCGGTGCGCAATTTATGCCAGGCCCCGGAAAGCGTCATCATGCCGTTGATCATCCCGCCCCAGCTGGGCGCCAGCAGGATCAGCGACATCGCCATGCCCAGGGACTGCGCCCAGTCCGGCAGCGCGGTGTAGTGCAGGTGGTGCGGGCCGGCCCAGATGTACAGGGTGATCAGCGCCCAGAAGTGCACGATGGACAGGCGATAGGAATACACCGGCCGCCCGACTTGCTTGGGCACGAAGTAATACATCATCCCCAGAAAACCAGTAGTCAGGAAGAAGCCGACCGCGTTGTGCCCGTACCACCACTGCACCATGGCGTCGGTGGCGCCGGAATACACCGGGTAGGACTTGAACCAGTCCACCGGGATCGATAGGTGATTGACCACGTGCAGCATCGCGATCACCACGATGAACGCACCGAAAAACCAGTTGCCGACATAGATATGCTGGGTTTTGCGCTGTACTACGGTGGTGAAAAACACGATGGCATAGGCCACCCATACCACGGTCATCCACACCGCGCCGGTGAACTCGATTTCGGCGTATTCCTTGGTGGTGGTGTAGCCCAGCGGCAGGCTGACCAACATGATCACGATCACCGACTGCCAGCCCCAGAAGGTGAAGGCGGCAAGCTTGTCCGAGTACAGCCGTACCTGGCAGGTGCGCTGTACTGCGTAGTAGCTGGCGGCGAATTGCGCACTGCCGGCAAAGCCGAAAATCACCAGGCTGGTGTGCAGCGGGCGCAGGCGGCCGAAGGTGGTCCAGGGCAGGTCGAGGTTCATTTCCGGCCAGACCAGTTGCGAGGCGATCCACACGCCCATGGCCATGCCGACCACGCCCCAAACGATGGTTGCAATGACGAACTGACGCACGACCTTATAGTTGTAGGCCTGTGCGGTTGATGGTGGTTGCATGCTTAGTCCTCCCACGGTTCCAAGTGGGCGGCACTGTAGGAAGTATGGGCAGAACAATACAGACTCAGACCCGGGTCATTAATACGGATCAGCCACTCACCTGCGTTTTTCGCCGGTTACCCCCGTCAAGAAATCGTTTTCTGCCACTGCCCGACGGATTCCGCGCTGATACTTACCCCGCCACACACAATCACCACCACATCCTCAACCCCGGCAATCGCCCCATGCTCCAGATAAGCCACGGCCAACGAAACGCCGCACGCCGGTTCCACCAACTGCCTGAGATCATCGGCATACCGCGCCACGCCCATCATCGCGTCGGCATCGCTCAACACCACGCACTGATGGGCAAACCTGCCGATATGTTCAACCGGCCACGCCGCCACTTGGGTGGCGGCCAACGATTTGGCCACGGTATCGATCTTCGCCAGGCGCACCGGTTTTCCAGCTTCCACTGCGGCCGCAAACGAAGCCGCGCCCGCCGTTTCGCACGCAATCACTTTGCAGTCGAATCGCCCATGGCGCTCCAGACCCGTCAGCACACCCGCGAGTAATCCACCGCCACCCACCGACGTCACGATGGCGCCGACCTGAGGGCAGTCTTCGAGAATCTCGTCGATCATGCTGCTGTGACCTTCCCACAACAACGGGTGATCAAAGGCCGGCACATACAACGCGTCCGGTGCTTCGGCGAGTTGCAGGGCCAGTTCGTTGGATTGATCCCACAGATCACCGTGCACCACCACCTCGGCCCCGGCCTGGCGGATGCGCACGCGGGTGGCCTCAGGGGTGGTGGAGGGCACCACGATTCGCGCCTGTAATCCCAGGCCCCGCGCCGCAAAGGCCGTCGCCAACCCTGCATTGCCGCCGGAGGGGCACACCACGGTGGTTTTGCCCTGGCTGGCCGCGTAGGCACACAACGTGGTCATCCCGCGCAACTTGAACGAGCCGCAAGGTTGCAGGTTCTCTAGCTTCAGCCAGATGCGTCGGGTAGCGGTGGACAAGCCGGGGTGCAGGATCAACGGGGTGCGAATCGGCAGCATTTCACAACTTCCTTATTGGTTGGGCTGCCATCCTACCTCAGCGGGTGGCCGGCACCAGCGGTTCGGCCGGTGTCTTGCGGCGTGTCACATGGCTGATGCCCATGATGATCAGCGGCGTAAACAAGGCGATGTAAGCGTTGTCGATGCCCCACGGATTACCGGCGAGAAACCAGCCCACTGTCGCCAGCAACGAGGCAATGATGCTCAGGAACGCACCCGTCGCCGTGCCGAATTTCGGTGCGTAGAACACCATCAACACCAGCACCGCCAGGGACGCGCGCAATGCCTTGCCGAGGAAGGCGATCATCAGCACCTTGTCCGACGTCAGCGCCAGGGCAATCGGCAACAGGCCGACGGCGATGGTCGCCAGGCGCACGAAGCGCAGGGACTTGGCGTCGCTTTTTTCCGGGTTGAACCACGGCTCGTAGAAGTCCCGCAGCAACAACGTCGCCGAGCCCATGCTCACTGCCGAGATGGTGCCGAACAGCGAGCCGGCCAAGCCCGCGACTACCAGCCCGGCAGTCAGTTGGTCCATGCTGGCGATCAGGGTCGGGAAGGCTTGCAGCGAATCGACATTGGGGAACAGCACGGCGCTGCACATCCCGATCAATGCCGCGCCGATGCCGAACGGCACCATCAGCACCGCCACGTAGAAACACGCCCGCTGGGCCTTGCCCGCATGGCTGACGGTGTTTACCGCCTGGATCACGTATTGGGTAGAGAAGATCGAGCCGATACCGGCGATCATCCAGGCGATGATCTGGCCCCAGCCGACGGTGGTCCAGTCAAACATGCTGGCCGGCAATTGCGCCTGCAACTGGCCGATGCCGCCCACTTGCTTCAAGCCGAACCACAGGGCCAGGCCGACGCCGAGGTATTTCAAAGCGGCGTGGACGAAGTTGGTGTAGATCACCGAGCGCATGCCGCCGATGCTGACGTACGCCACCGAGACCACGCCGACGATCACGATCGCCAGGGTTCGGTCCACTTGCATTACGCTGGCTAATACGGCGCCGCCGCTGGCGTAGATCGAGACGGCGACGATTTCCAGGGCAAAGATGGTGATGATCGATGTGGCGAAGCGAGTGCGTTGGCCGTAGTTGCGCGCGAGTACGCCGGAGATGGTGTTGTCGCCCAGGTCCTTGTACTTGCGGGCCAGTAGCCAGGCGAAGAGTACGAAGCCGAGGGCCAGGGCGAACAGGTTCCAGGCGGCGGAGATGCCTACCTTGAAACCGGTTTGGGCGGTGCCGATGCTGACTGCGGTGCCGATAAATTCCGAGAGCATCAGGAAGCCGATCAGGAACGCCGGGAAGTGGCCACCGCCGGTGGTGTAGTTGTTGGCGCTGCGGGAATGACGGCGAACGCCGTAGCTGATCAGTGCCAGGCTCAGCATGTAAATGCCAGTGATGGACAGCACGATCCAGGAGGAGTGGGTGGGCATTTTTTTATACTCTTTAGGTATTTTTGTAATTGTGGGTAGTTTCCTCTGGCGTGTTTGCTTTCGTCTAATATCGGGTTGGTATGGTTTGATACTCTTTTGGTATGGGTGTATATCCGTTATTTAGGTAACGGCCACCTATGGTTTCGCTCTTACAGCG
>NZ_JAXCIS010000008.1:0-8636 GCF_034044025.1 Pseudomonas sp. SED1 | reverse complement strand
CTAAAAGATGGGCCTGCTGCGCAGGCCAGCGGGAGCAAGCTCCCTCGCCACAGGTTCAGCGTCACTTTTGGGATTGGTAGCGGATTTCCTCCAGCTCACGGCCGCCCCGGGTAAGGGTGCGGCTTGATTCGGGCTGCGCTATCCATCCTGCATTTTGGTAAAAGCGCACTGCCCGCCGGTTTTCAGCCAGCACCCACAACGTCGCCGTCTCCAGGCCCAGGCTGGCGAGATATTCCAGGCCCCTGAGCCAGAGCGCCCTGCCCACCCCGGTTCCCCAATGCTCGGCCAGCACATACAGCGCCTGCACTTCACCGGTTTCACCTGGATTGGCATCCTCATCACGGCTCGGGCTGACGACAATCCAGCCCACCACATGCCCATCGACCTGCGCGACAAATACGGCTTCGTTTCCCTGCTCAATCGACTGTCGCCAAAATGCTTCGCGCGTGGGCTGGGTCGCCTCCAGCGAAGTCAGGTAATCCCCAGGCATCAGCTCACGATAAGCCTGCTGCCAACTACGAATATGCACCCAGGCAATGTCACCTGCGTCATCGATACGTGCTGCACGAATCATCCAATACCCTCTGCGCGTTTTGCATAAATCGCCGAGCCCGCCTGCGGCGACAGCCTGCGATAAACCAGCCCCGATAATCCACACAGCAATCCGGCACCCGCCATGATCCAGGCGATATCGCTTTGTTCGACGATGGCATGCCCACGCACGGCCATGATCAAACCGAGCAACGCCGCTGCGATGCCCACCGACAAACTCAAGGTCAGTTGAATGGTCATCGCCGACAGGCTGCTGGCACGGCTGGATTGCTCCGGCGGCACGTCGGCATAGGTCAATGCCCCCAGGGTACTGAATTGCAGCGAGCGAATGATCCCGCTGCCGAACAACACCAGTACCACAATCCAGTAAGGCGTTGACACCTCGAACAGGCTGCACGCCAGGATGGTTGCACCGGTGAGCACGGCATTGCTGATCAAGGTGCGGCGGAAGCCGAAGCGGCTGACAATCCGCACCGCCAGCATCTTCATCAGGAACGCGCCCACACCACCGGCCACGCTCAGCAGCCCGGCCTGCAACGGGTTAAGCCCGAAACACAGCTGAAACAGCAGCACCAGCAAAAACGGCTGTGACGCGCTGCCGATGCGCATCAGGTTGCCGCCCCAGAAGCTCACGGCGAAGGTCGGTATTTTCAACAATGAAAAATCGATCAACGGGTGCGCCGTCCGCCGCGCATGCCGGACATACAGCCAGGCACTCAACAACCCGCCGCCAATCAGTAGCAACGCCCACTGGCGCGGCAACAGGCCGTGGCCGAGCACCTCGAAACCGAACACCAGCCCGCCCAGCGCCACACCGCTGAGCAACAGGCCGGGAACGTCCAGTGGCTGGCCGGGCGCCCCGGAATAATCCGGGATGTAGCGCAGCACCAGCATCACCCCGAGCACGCCGATCGGCAGGTTGATCAGGAAGATCCAGTGCCACGACAACACCGTCACCAGCAGCCCGCCCAACGGTGGCCCCAGCAGCGGCCCAACCAGCGCCGCCACCGTCAGGTACGACATGGCACGCAGCAGGTTTTCCCGCGCCGACCAGCGCAGCAGGATCACCTGCCCCACCGGCACCATCATTGCGCCCGCCGCGCCCTGGGCCAAACGCGCCAGGGACAACTGCAGCAGCGAGCCCGAGCAGGCACAGGCCACCGACGCCAGGGTGAACAGCACGATCGCGCAGATAAACACCCGGCGCGGCCCGAACCGGTCGGCCGCCCAGCCGCTGACCGGCACGAACAGCGCCACCGCCAGCAGGTACAGCGACACCACCAGGTTCATGCGCACGCTGGGCTCGCCGAAATCCAGGGCCATCTGCGGCAGCGCCGTGAGCACTGCCGTGGCGTCGATCAGTTCCATGAACAGCGCACAGCCGATGATCATCGGCACCCGGCGCGCGTGCCCGGTGCCCACCTCGCCCAAGGGGTGTGAAAGGTCGAGGGCTTTGTTCAAAACAGCCCCGAGGTCGGTGGCGGCGTGCCCTTGAGTTGCCAGGCGCCCACGGCCGCGGCTTTCCAGTGCCGGGGATTGTGGTTGGCCACGGTGCGCGCGTTGCGCCAGTGCCGATCCAGGTTATGGGCGCGGCCTGTGGTGGAAGCACCACCCACGTCGAACACCAGCTCGGCGGCCTTGAGTGCCGACTCCGCCGCGATGTATTGCGCCTGGGCCACATCCACTGCCGCCTGGTCGACGGCCACCGCATCAAGATCCGCAGCCCAGGCGCGGTCGATGGAGTCCGCCGCGTGCAGCACCACCGCTTCGGCGGTAAAGGCCCGGGCCGAAACGTCGCCCACGCTCAGTTCCACGTACGGGTCGTCCACCGAACGCGTGGCGCTGCTGTGCTTGATCGGCCGTGCATGTTCCTTGGCAAAGCTCACCGCATCGTTCAGCGCATTGCGCGCAATACCGGCCTGCACCGCCGCGAGGAACACTTGCAGGAACGGCGTGACAATCGTGCGCTTGCCCTCCTCGACGGTGCGGGTGCGGATCTCACTGGCCAACACCTGCACATCATGCAGGTGGGTGGTGCCGCTGGCGGTCAGGCGCTGGCCCATGGCGTCGAAATCATCCAGCAACTCCAGGCCCTGGCGGTCGCGGGGCAGGATGAACGATACGGGCTGATCATTCTCGTCCAGGGCGACGGCGCTGACCCAATCGGCATACAACGAACCGGTGCTGTAGTACTTGCTGCCGGAAGCGCGAAAGTGCTCGCCGTCACGCACGATGCGCGCGCTGATGGAACCGTTGGCGCCGCCGACTTCCCAACCGGCATTGCCGATCACGGCGCCTTGCAGGTAACGCTCGAACCAACGCTCGCGCTCCTCCTCCGCCCCTTCGGCGCGGGACGCCAGCAGGCCTTCGACAAACCCGAAACCGGGGCGCAGGGCCTGGGCCACGTTGGAGTCGGCCGAAGCGATGCGAATCAGCAAGGCAATCACGTCCTTGACCGAACCACCGGCGCCGCCAAACCGCTTGGGAATCCGCACGGTAAACAACCCGGCCTTGGCGATCTGCGCCACGGCCTCATACGGCAGCTGGCGATCACGTTCACGCTGCGCAGCCCCGGCGGCAATCTGCGGCAGGATGCGGTCGGCACGGGCGTTCAATTCGGCCACCGTCACAACCGGCGGCGTGGGTACAGCAGACAACTTGCTCATGGCACTTCCTTGATTCAGGTCTAGATGGCGATTTTCCACAGGCGCGATTCATCAAACAGCCAGCCGGGGTTTTCCGGCTCCAGGGCCGGCACCACCAGTTGCGTACCGCTGCCGGGCAGGCGCGGCACGGCGCCCAACAGGCGTTGGGTGTATTCGTGTTGAGGGGATTCGAACAACGTCTCGACGCTGGCGCTTTCCACCACCTGGCCATGGCGCATCACCAACACCTCGTCGCTGACATGGCGAATCACCCCGAGGTCGTGGGAGATAAACAGGTAGGCCAGGCCCAGCGAGGCTTGCAGGTCGGCCAGCAAATCCAGGACCTGGGCCTGCACCGACACATCCAGCGCCGACACTGGCTCGTCACAGATAATCACCTTGGGGTTGCTGGCAATCGCCCGGGCAATCGCCACGCGCTGGCGTTGCCCGCCCGACAGTTGCAGCGGCCGGCGCTCGGCCAATTGCGGCGCCAGGCGTACCTGGTCGAGCAACTGCGCCACTCGCGCCGCCTGTTGCTCGATGGCGATACCGGCGACGTCCAATGCATCACCGAGGATCTGCCCGACCGTCCAGCGCGGGTCGAACGAACTCAGCGGGTCCTGATAGATCACGCTGATGTCGCGGCGATGCAGACGTCGGGTCTTCTCCTCGACCCGTTCGGTGCCTGCCGCGGCCCATGGCTGGTCGAGAAAACGCACCTCGCCCGCATCCGGTTGCAGCAGCCCGAGGGCGATGCGCGCCACCGTGGTTTTGCCCGAGCCGGATTCACCGACGATGCCCAACGTACGGCCGGCGCGCAGCTCGAAGCTGACGCCGTCCACTACCTGGCGTGACTGTTGATCGGGGCCGACATACCGTTTGCCCAGGCCGGAAGCCTTGAGTAACACCGGCGAATCCGCGCCCGGCCGTGGTTGCGCCACAGCGTTGCTGCGCTCCGGCGACAAGCGTGTGCCACGGGCATGTTCGGCGGGCACCGCATCCAGCAGCGAGCGTGTGTAGGCGTGGCGGGGATTGAGCAGCACCTGATCCATCGGGCCCTGCTCCACCACTTCACCGTGGCGCAGTACCAGCACCTCATCCGCCAATTGCGCAACCACCGCCAGGTCATGGCTGATGATCAGCAGCGAATCGCCACGGGCCTTGATCTGCTGCAACACTTGCAGGATCTGCGCCTGCACCGTGGCATCCAGCGCGGTGGTCGGCTCATCGGCGATCACCAGGCCAGGGTTCAGCGCGAGTGCACTGGCGATCAGCGCACGCTGGCGCAGGCCGCCGGAGAGTTGATCGGGACGCTGGCGGGCACGCAGTTGCGGTTCGGGTACGCCCACCAGGTCCAGCAGCTCGATGACCCGTTCGCCACGGCTGCGACGGTCGCCCCAGCGATGGGTCTCGAGCACCTCGAGAATCTCCTTGCCCACCGGCCGCAACGGGTCGAGTGACACCAGTGCGTCCTGCAATACAAAACCGATGCCATTGCCACGCAAACGGCGCCAGCCACGCTCCGACAGACTGAGCAAATCCACGCCGTCATAACTCAAGGTGCGCGCCGTGACCTTGGCGCCCGCGCCGGCCAGGCCGATCAGGCTACGGGCGGTGACGCTTTTGCCGGAACCGGATTCGCCCACCAGCGCCAGGGTCTTGCCCGGCTCCAGGGTGAAAGACAAATTGCGTACGACAGACTGCCCGGCAAACTCGATGGACAGGCCTTCAACGATCAAGCGTTTCTGGTCGCTCATGAAAGACGGCCCTCCAGGCGTTGTTGCAGGTAACGGCCAGTGACCGTGGTCGACAGGGTGGTGAGGACGATGAACAGGCCGGGGAAGAACGTCAGCCACCAGGCGTTCGCGATGAAGTCGCGGCCCATGGACAACATGGTCCCCCACTCCGGCGCCGGCGGGCGGGCGCCCAACCCGAGAAAGCTCAGGGCCGAGGCCCAGACAATTGCCTGGCCCACGCCCATGGTCAGGGTCACGATCAGCGGACGCATGGCGTTCGGCAGCAACTGGCGCAGGATGATGCGCAGCGGCGGATGCCCGAGGGCCCGTGCAGCTTCAATGTAGCCCGCGTTACGCACCGCCAGCACCTGGCCACGGACCATGCGTGCGTAACCCGGCGCACTGCCAAGCCCGGTGGCGACAATCAGCGGGCCGATGCCGCTGCCGAAGATCGCCACAAACAGCAGCGCCAGGATCAGGCTCGGAAACGCAAACAGTACTTCCAGCAACCAACCCACGCCACGGTCCACCCGCGCGCCGCCAAGGCCCCCCAGCAGACCGAGAACGATGGCGATGCTCATGGCAATCGCCGTGGCCGCCAGACCGATAAACAACGACTGCCGGGTGCCGTAGATCACCCGTGAAAAGATATCCCGCCCCGACTGATCGGTGCCGAACCAGTGGGCCAGGCTCGGCGAATGAAACGCATCGCGGGGCACGATGGCCAGCGGGTCGCTGTAGGCGAACAACTGCGGCACCAGTGCCGCGACGATCACCAGTAACAGAAAGGTAATCGCCAACAGCGGGCCGAGGCGCAGGGTGCGAGTGGTGCGCTGAATCCGCAGCGCGGGCAGCGGTGTTTCCAGGGTCAGGCCGCTCATGCTGGAAGCTCCTGTTGGCGAGGGTCGACCCACAGGTACAGCAGGTCGACCAGGATGTTGGCGAGCACGTAACCGGCGGCGACCACCAGGCTGATGCCGATGGTCAGCGGTAGGTCCTGTGCCTGCACCGCCTGGTACAACTGGCGGCCGAGGCCCTTGCGGGAAAAGATCACTTCAATCACCACCGCGCCGCTGATCAGCGCGCCGATGGCCCAGCCCGACAGCGAGATGCCCGGCAATACGGCATGGCGCAACGCATGCTTGAAGCGCACGTTGACGTCACTCAGGCCACGGGTGCGGGCGGTCAGGATGAAGGGTTGGTCGAGGGTCAGGTCCAGGGATTCGCGGGTGACCTGGGCGATAAACCCGGCCAGCGGAATCGCCAGGGCAAACGACGGCAACACCAGGGTGCGCCAGCCATCACTGCCCGCCGGCGGGAACAACCTCAGGCCGAACGCAAACACCGCCAGCAGCAGAATCCCCAGCCAGAAATGCGGCAACGCGGCGGCCAGGGTCTCGGCGAGCGAGGCCAGGCTGGCAACCCAGCGGCGGCGGCCGGCGGTCAATACCGTCAGCGCCAGCACCAGAACCCAGGCCAGCGCGAGAGAGGTCAGGGTCAGTTCCAGGGTCGGCCAGGATTGCTCCGCGAGGACGCGGGTTACCGGCAGATGCTGGGAATAGGAAACCCCCAAATCACCCTGCACCAGCCGCCCGAGGTACAACGCGTATTGCACCGCCAGAGGCTTGTCGAGGCCGTATTCGCGGGTGGCCTCAGCGATGGTTTCAGCAGTGGGATTGCCACTCGGGCCGCCGAGGATCGCCAGCACCGGATCACCCGGCATCAGGCGCAAGGCAAAGAACGTCAGCGTGGCCACCGCCCACAGCACCAGCACGCCGCCGGCAAGGCGCCACAGCGCACGTTTGCCGAGCCGGGCCAGGCGCTCGTGGCGAGGGTTGGCAAGTGATGGACTGCTCATTTGTTCACCCATGCGTCATAGAGATACGTCACCGCCAGCGACGGCTCCAGCCGCACGCCCTGGGTGGTCTTGTAGATACCCAGCCGCGTGCTTTGCGGGTAGGTGGTCAGTTGCAGGTACTGGCTGGAAGCGATTTTCTGCGCCTGGTAATACAGGGCCCGGCGCTGCTCGCTGTCCTGGGTGGTGAGGGCCTGCTGGATCAGCGTGTCGAAGGCTGGATCACTGAAACCGGCGGTGTTCTGGTGGTAGCCACCAACGCCTGCCGGACGGATGAACTCACTCCCGAAGATGATCCGCAGTACGTCTGCGGTGTTGGTGTTCCAGTAGCCGAGGCGAATGTCGTAGTCCCAGTCGGCCTGGCGTTTGGTGGCCTGCACGTCACTCATCTGGTCGACGATCAGCTCGAAGCCGACCTGCCGGGTGGTGGCCTGCACCTGCTCCCACAAGGTGTATTCCGACGGTGGCGTGCGGTTGCCCATCACCACGTGAACTTGCAGACGCTTGCCGTCCTTGGTGCGGTAGCCCTCGCTGTCGCGCTGGGTCCAGCCGGCCTGGTCGAGCAACTGCGCGGCACGGGCCGGGTCGTAATCCTGGGCGTGCTGGAACTCCGGGCTGTAGAAGCGCGTGGCCGGGCTCAACGGCCCACCGGCGCGGGGGAATTCGTTGAAATACACGCTCTTCAACGCGCCCTCAATGTCGGAGCTGCGCACGAAGGCTTCGCGCACCCGCACGTCATCGAACGGCGCACGGGTGATGTTCAGCGTGCCGTTGGTGGGGTTGCCGGGGCGTTGGGCGATCACCAGGGTCAGGTCCGGATTGCGCCGGGCGGCCTCGTGGGATTCGGGCGGCAACGCTTCGATCACGTCGACCTCACCGGCCTGCAACGAGGCGAAGCGTACGGACGGTTCCTGGATGAACTTCCAGACGATCCGGTCGAGCCAGGCCGGGCCTTGGTGTTTGGCGGTGGGTGGGGCCCAGTTGTAGTCGGGGTTGCGCACCAGTTCGACCTGGCTTTGGCGGTCCCAGCGCACGACCTTGAACGGGCCGCTGCCGACCGGGCTTTCGCAGTTCACGTCGCGGGAGCGCAGCAGTGCGGTGGGGGACTCGATGCCGAGGAAGCCTTGGGCCAACACTTCCAGAAACGCGGCGTAAGGCGTGGCGAGGTGCACCACTGCGGTGTATTCGTCGAGCACGTCGGTGCTGCGGTATTGGCGAATGTAGCCGCCTGCGGTACTGGATTGGGTCTTGGGGTTGGCCATGTGGTCGAGGTTGGCCTTGACGGCGGCGGCGTTGAACGGAGTGCCGTCGGTGAAGTGCACGTCGTTGCGCAGGTGGAAGGTGTAGGTCAGGCCATCGGGGGAGACTTCCCAGGTCTTGGCGAGCCAGGGACCGATGCGGCCGTCGGTGTCCATTGAGACCAGGGAGTCGAGGTATTGCTGGGCGACGAACACCTGGGGCATGTCGCCGGCCACGTGGGGGTCGAGGCAGGTGGGTTCGCGGTCGGTGGCGTAGACCAGGGTGCCGCCCTTTACTGGTTGGTCACTGCGGGTGACGGTGGAGCTGCTTTGGCCGCAGCCCAGCAGCAGGCTGCAGAGTGTGGCGGTGCCGATGAGCAGCAACGGGCTGGATCGTCGCGGGTAAGGGGCGGGTTCTTGCATGATGACTGAGGCCTAAAGTCCGGGAACTGGGTCATTGCACAAGGCATGCCGGGTTTTTGGGGCCCTAAACAGGGGACATTGGGGGTTTAGGTGATGGCTGAAAACGACAATGTGTGCGGCAACTGTTGGCCAGGCAACATCTGGCCTTGGGGGGAGTACATATCCGTTGCTGCGGTAACGGCCACTT
>NZ_JAXCIS010000089.1:0-2368 GCF_034044025.1 Pseudomonas sp. SED1 | reverse complement strand
CGGTGTCTTGGGGATCGTCGTTTACTGCGCCAGCCAGCCGCCGTCGATATTCCACGCCGCGCCCCGCACCTGGCTGCCGGCTTCGCTGCACAGGAACAGCACCAGTTCCCCCAATTGCGGCGGCGTCACAAACTCCAGGGACGGCTGCTTCTCCGCCAGCAAATCCTGCTGCGCCTGCTGTGGGTCAACCCCGGTGGCGATGCGATCATCAATCTGTTTCTGTACCAGCGGCGTCAACACCCAGCCCGGGCAGATGGCGTTGCAGGTGACATTGCTCTGGGCGGTTTCCAGGCCCACCACCTTGGTCAGCCCGATCACCCCATGCTTGGCAGCCACATAAGCCGCCTTGCCCACCGAACCCACCAGCCCATGCACCGAGGCAATGTTGACGATCCGCCCCCAGCCCTTGGCCTTCATGCCCGGCAGGCTCAACCGCGTGCTGTGGAACACCGACGACAGGTTGATCGCAATGATCGAGTCCCAGCGCTCCACCGGAAACTCGTCCACCGGCGCCACATGCTGAATCCCGGCGTTGTTCACCAGGATGTCGATGCCGCCAAACTCGCGCTCCGCGTAGGCGATCATCTCGGCGATCTGTGCCGGGTCGCTGACATCCGCCGGGTGATGCCCCACCTTGCCACCGAAGGCCTGCACCTGGGCGATCACCGCGCTGGCGTCGCCGAAGCCGTTGAGGATCAGGTTGGCGCCGGCTTTGGCCAGGCTCAGGGCGATGCCCAAGCCGATGCCGCTGGTGGAACCGGTGACCAGGGCGGTCTTGCCGTTCAATGTCGTCATATCAACCTCACACAATGCCGGTGGCGTAGAAAGTACCAATCACCACGAACACCGCGAGGGTCTTGATGATCGTGATGCCGAAAATATCTTTATAGGCTTCGCGGTGGGTCAGCCCGGTGACCGCCAGCAGCGTGATCACGGCGCCGTTGTGGGGCAGGGTGTCCATGCCGCCACTGGCCATGGCCGCGACCCGGTGCAGTACTTCAAGGGGGATATTGGCCGCATGGGCCGCTGAAATAAAGCTCTCCGACATGGCCGCCAGCGCAATGCTCATGCCGCCCGAGGCGGAACCGGTGATACCGGCCAGCAGGGTCACGGTAATCGCTTCGTTGACCAGCGGGTTGGGAATGCCCTTGAGCCAGTCCGCCAGCACCAGGAAGCCCGGCAGCGAGGCGATCACCGCACCAAAACCGTATTCCGAAGCGGTGTTCATCGCCGCCAGCAGTGCACCGCTGACTGCGCTCTTGCTGCCTTCGGCGAGCTTGCTGCGAATCGCCGAGAAGCCGAACACCAGCACCACGATGATCCCCACCAGCAACGCTGCCTGCACCGCCCAGATCGCCGTGAGCTTGGCGACTTCGGTCTGCACCGGCACGCTCATGCCCGGCAGGCTGAGGGTGTGGGTCTTGCCGTACCACAGCGGAATCCAGTGAGTGAACAGCAGGTTCATGATGCCCACCAGCAGCAGCGGCGACAGCGCGATCCACGGGTTCGGCAGCTTGATGTCTTCGGCGGTTTCCGGCTCGTTGCGCAGGTTGGTGCCATAGCCTTCACCCGCACGCTGGGCCTTGTTGCGCTGGCGGGCTAGGTACAGCATGCCGACGCAGAACACGAAGATCGTGCCGATCAGCCCCAGCCAGGGTGCGGCCCAGGCGGTGGTGTTGAAGAAGGTGCTGGGGATGATGTTCTGGATCTGCGGCGTGCCGGGCAGGGCGTCCATGGTGAACGAGAACGCGCCGAGGGCGATGGTCGCCGGCAGCAAGCGCTTGGGAATATCGCTCTGGCGGAACATCTCGGCGGCAAACGGGTACACCGCGAACACCACCACAAACAGCGACACGCCGCCGTAAGTCAGCAGGGCGCACACCAGCACGATCACCAGCATTGCCTGGCGGGTGCCGAGCAACCGGATCGCGGCGGCGACGATGGAGCGCGAGAAGCCGGAGATTTCAATCAGCTTGCCGAACACCGCGCCGAGCAGGAATACCGGGAAATACAGTTTGAGGAAGCCGACCATCTTCTCCATAAACACCCCGGTGAAGGCGGGGGCGACGGCGGAAGGGTCAGTGAGCAGCACAGCGCCGAGGGCGGCGATGGGGGCGAACAGGATGACGCTGTAGCCACGGTAGGCGGCCAGCATCAGCAGCGCCAGGGCTGCGAGGGCAATGATCACACTCATGGTGTGTCTCCATCTGATTGTTATTTTTGTGGGGTGAGGCGGTGGGGAAGGGCTATAGCGAGATGTGTGCCATGTTCTTAACTTGTTGAAATATATAGAGAAATCCTTGATCTGTGAGAGTGTTCTCAAGTTTTGTCCCGAGTTTGAGACTGTTGGAGATCAAATGTGGGAGCG
>NZ_JAXCIS010000088.1:0-40052 GCF_034044025.1 Pseudomonas sp. SED1 | reverse complement strand
CGCTCCCACATTGGATTTTCTCTGTATTTGGAATTGTGTCTCTTTTTGGAGACTAGGCGATGCCCAAGGCAACCATCTTCTTGTACAAGGTCGACCGGCCAAGCCCCAGCCGCTTCGCCGCCTCCACCACATTCCCTTCACACGCCTTCAACGCCGCCCCAATCACCTGCCGATCAAACCGCTCCCTGGCCGCGCTGAAACTCTCGCCCTCAACGGTCTCTACCGAGCTGTGCTCTACCGGACTGAACGTACCAATTGCCGCGCGAATTTCACTGGCATCCAGCACCAGGTCATCACTCAACAACGCCGCCCGCTCCAGCACATTGCGCAGTTCGCGGATATTCCCCGGCCACGCATGCTGCGCCAACAACGCCAAGGCCTCGCGGTCCAGTTCATGCTGGCTGCGCAACTCCTCCAGTATCGCCTCACTCAACGCCGGCAAATCATCCAGCCGCGCACGCAACGGCGGCACCTGGATCGGCAGCACATTCAGGCGGTAATACAGGTCCGCGCGGAACTCTCCGCGCTTGATCGCCGCTTCCAGATCCATGGAGGTGGCGGCAATCACCCGCACATCACTGTGGATCATCTCGTTGGAGCCCACTGGCTCGAACTCTTTCTCCTGCAACACCCGCAGCAGCTTGCTTTGCAGCGGCAGCGGCATGTCGCCGATCTCATCGAGAAACAGCGTGCCGCCCTGGGCAATCTGCAACTTGCCGGGGCGGCCCTTGCGGTCTGCGCCGGTAAACGCGCCCGGTGCCGTGCCAAAGAATTCGGCTTCCAGCAAATCATGGGGAATCGCCGCGCTGTTGATGCTCACAAAGGCTTTGTGCGCCCGAGGCGATGCACCGTGAATCGCCTGGGCCAGCAACTCCTTGCCGGTCCCGGTTTCCCCCAGCAACAACACCGGCGACTCCGCACTCGCACTGCGCCGGGCCCGGCGTTTGACTTCCAGGCTGGCCGCGCTGGTGCCGATAAAGTGCGCAAAGTTGTACTTGCTCTGCCGCGACCGTAGCAGCGACCGGGTGGAAGCCAATTCCTGCTGCATGCTCAGGTAGCGCTCGATCAGCGGCGACAGGTTGCGCAATTCATCAAACAGCGCAAACCCGATCGCACCGATCACCTTGCCTGCGTCGTCGTGGATCGGCAGGCGCATCACCACCAGCGGGCCTTTGGGCGTGTCCTGGATATCCAGCAGAATCGGCTGGTCGTTGCGGACCACCTGGCGTAACAGGCTGTTGGAAATCACCTGCTCGCACGGTTGGCCGATGGCTTCGTCGGCACTTTTCAGGCCGAAGCGCTTGGCGTAACGCTCGTTCATCCAGACGATGTTGGCGTCACCGTCGACAATCACCGTGCCTTCGCTGGACTGCTCGATGATCTCGAACAACGACTGGATCGCCAGGCCTCGAACGTATTGGTAATCCTTGAGGCTGCCGGTGGCGTTCATGGATGCGCCGCCGCGAGGAGTTCCTGGGTGTAGGGATGTTGAGGCGCGGCAAACACTTCGTCGCTCGGCCCGCGCTCCACCACCTTGCCGTCCTTGATCACGATCATGTCGTGGGCCAGGGCCCGCACCACCGCCAGGTCATGGCTGATAAACAGGTAGGTCAGGCCATACTTTTCCTGCAACTCAAGCAGCAGGGCGACCACCTGTTTCTGCACGGTACGGTCCAGCGCCGAGGTGGGTTCATCCAGCAGGATCAGCGCCGGTTTGAGTACCAAAGCCCGGGCGATGGCGATGCGTTGGCGCTGGCCGCCGGAGAATTCGTGGGGGTAGCGATGGCGGCTGGCCGGGTCCAGGCCGACATCTTCCAGCACGCGGATCACTTGCGCTTCGCGGTCCTTGAGGCTGCACGGGGCGTGCACTTCGAGGCCTTCGCTGATGATCTGCGCCACCGACATCCGCGGGCTGAGGCTGCCGAACGGGTCCTGGAACACCACCTGCATCTGCTTGCGCCACGGCTGCATCTGCTTTTGCGTCAGGCCGTCGAGGGCCTCGCCCTGGAAGCGAATCGCGCCGCTGGAATCCAGCAGCCGCAGAATCGCCTGGCCCAGGGTGGATTTGCCCGAGCCGGACTCGCCGACAATCCCTAGCGTCTTGCCGCGCTGCACCGTCAGGCTGATGCCGTCCACCGCTTGCAGGTACTGCTTGCGCCGGAACAATCCGCCGCCCAGCGGGAACTGCACGCTCAGGTTATCCACCTGCAGCACGGTCTCCCGCGCCTCGTGATTCAAGACGATGCCTGCCGGTTCAGCATCCAGCAGCAGGCGGCTGTAAGGGTGCTTGGGGGCGCAGAACAGGGTTTCGCAATCCGCCTGTTCGACAATTTCCCCTGCTTTCATCACGCACACCCGCTGGGCAATGCTGCGCACCAGGTTGAGGTCATGGCTGATCAGCAGCAGCGACATGCCCAGCCGTTGTTGCAGGGACTTGAGCAGCAGCAGGATCTTGCGCTGCACCGTCACATCCAGCGCGGTGGTCGGTTCGTCGGCGATCAACAGTTCCGGCTCGCAGGCCAGGGCCATGGCGATCATCACCCGCTGGCGCTGGCCGCCGGAGAGTTGATGGGGGTAGGCCTTGAGGCGTTCCCGGGGTTTCTGGATGCCCACCAGTTCCAGCAATTCAAGGATCCGCGCCTGGGCTTGCTTGCCGCCCAGGCCCTTGTGCAACAGCAGGGTTTCGCCGATCTGCTTCTCGATGCTGTGCAGCGGATTCAGGGAGGTCATCGGCTCCTGGAAGATCATCGCGATCCGGTTGCCCCGCAGTTTTTGCAGGGTGGCGGGCGAGGCGCCGAGCAGTTCCTGGCCGCGATAACGCACCGAACCGGTGGTTTCGGTGCCGGCCTCGGGCAGCAGTTGCAGGATCGAATGGGCGGTCACCGACTTGCCCGAACCCGACTCGCCCACCAGCGCCAGGCACTCGCCGGGGCGCACGTCCAGGCACAGCTTGCGCACCACGGTCTGGCCGTTGAAGGCGACACTCAGGTCGCGAATCTCGATCAGGTTTTCAGTCATCTCAACGGCCTTCATGAGCGTGGGTCGAAGGCGTCACGCAACGCCTCGCCGATAAACACCAGCAACGACAGAATCAGCGCCAGGGTGAAAAACGCGGTCAGCCCCAGCCATGGCGCTTGCAGGTTTTGCTTGCCCTGGGCGATCAGTTCACCCAGTGACGCGCTGCCGGCGGGCATACCGAAGCCGAGGAAATCCAGGGCGCTCAAGGTAGAAATCGCTCCGGTCAAAATGAACGGCAAATAGCTCAAGGTGGCGGTCATTGCGTTTGGCAGGATATGCCGGCGGATGATCTTGCCGTCCCCCAAGCCCAGTGCCCGCGCGGCCTTGACGTACTCCAGGTTGCGCCCCCGCAGGAACTCGGCGCGCACCACGTCTACCAGGGCCAGCCACGAAAACAGCGCCATGATCCCCAGCAACCACCAGAAATTCGGCTCGACAAACCCCGACAGAATGATCAGCAAGTACAGCACCGGCAGCCCGGACCACACTTCCAATATTCGTTGCCCGAGCAAGTCCACCCAACCACCGTAGTAACCCTGCAAGGCACCGGCGGCGATGCCGATGGCAGCGCTGATGGCGGTGAGGGCCAGGGCAAACAGGATCGATACCCGTGCGCCGAAGATCACCCGTGCCAGTACGTCGCGGGATTGGTCGTCGGTGCCCAGCCAGTTCACGCCCGATGGCGGGCTGGGGGCAGGGCGGGTCAGTTCATAGTTGGGCGTGTCGTCGCTGAACGGGATCGGCGGGAACAGCATCCAGCCGCCGTCCTTCTTGATCAGGTTCTGCACGTATTCACTGCGGTAATCCGCCTGGAAGGGCAGTTGCCCGCCGAACTCCTGCTCGGTGTAACGCTTGAACACCGGGAAATACAGTTCGTCCTGGTAGCTGAGCACCAAAGGTTTGTCATTGGCGATCAACTCGCCGCCGAGGGTCAGGATAAACAGGCCGATAAACAGCCACAGCGACCACCAGCCGCGACGGTTTTTCTTGAAGCGTTCAAAGCGCCGACGGGCCACGGGAGAGAGCTTGAGCATCAGGCGTTCCTCGCGGCGAAGTCGATACGCGGGTCCACCAGGGTGTAGCAAAGGTCACCGATGAGTTTTATCAAGAGGCCAAACAGCGTGAAGATAAACAGCGAGCCGAACACCACCGGATAGTCCCGTGAAACCGCTGCTTCGTAGCTCATGCGGCCCAGGCCGTCGAGGGAGAAAATTACCTCGATCAGCAGCGATCCTGCAAAGAACACCGCGATAAACGCCTGGGGAATCCCCGAAATCACCAACAGCATGGCATTGCGGAACACATGCCCGTAAAGAACCCGGCGTTCACTCAAGCCTTTGGCCCGGGCGGTGACCACGTACTGGCGGGTGATTTCATTGAGGAACGAGTTTTTGGTGAGGATGGTCAAGGTGGCAAAGCCGCCGATCACCAGGGCGCTGACCGGCAACACCAGGTGCCAGAAGTAATCGGCGATCTTGCCGACGGTGCTCAATTGGTCGAAATTTTCCGAGACCAGCCCGCGCACCGGGAACCAGTTCAACGAGGTGCCACCGGCGAAGACCACGATCAGGAACATCGCAAACAGGAACGCCGGCATTGCGTAGCCAATGACGATCGCGGTGCTGCTCCACACATCGAAACTGCTGCCATGGCGCACCGCCTTACGAATCCCCAGCGGGATCGACACCAGGTAGGTGATCAAGGTGGCCCACAGGCCGAGGGAAATGGTCACCGGCATCTTTTCCAGGATCAGGTCGGTCACGCTTTTGCCACGGAAGAAACTGTTGCCGAAGTCCAGCTGGGCGTAGCTCTTGAGCATCAGCCACAGGCGTTCCGGCGCGGGTTTGTCGAAGCCGTATTGTTTTTCGATGTCCTTGATCAGCTTCGGGTCCAGGCCACGGCTGGCCCGTGAGCCGCTGCTGAGGCTTTCGGCAGACGAACCGCCGACGCCGCCGCCACCGATGCCTTGCAGGTGGGCGATGGCCTGTTCCACCGGCCCGCCGGGCGCGGCCTGCACGATGACGAAGTTCACCAGCAGGATAATCACCAGGGTGGGAATGATCAGCAGCAAGCGCCGCACGATATAGGCAAACATCAGCGGGCTCCCGGGCGTTTGGTCAGTTCGGCTTTCATCTGTTCATTGGTCAATGGCGTGGGGCTGATTTCCCACCAGGTTTCCAGGGCCTCATCGGTTTTGGCCTCCACGGCCGGGCGGCCGAAGCGGTTCCACCACGCGGCGGAGGTGCCCGGCGGGTAGTAGTTGGGAATCCACAGGTAATTCCATTGCAGCACGCGGTCCAGGGCGTGGGCGTAACTGAGCATCTGCGCCTGGGTGTTGGCCTTGACCAGGCCGTTGATCAGGCTGTCGACGGCCGGGTCTTTCAGCACCATGTAGTTGTTGGCGCCGGTATCAAACGCGGCGGCGGAACCGAAGTAGTTGTACAGCTCCATCCCCGGCGAGGTGGTGACCGGGAAGCCGGTGACGATCATGTCGTAGTCCCGGGCCATCAGGCGGTTGACGTATTGCGAGGAGTCGATACGGCGGATATTGAGGGTGATGCCGATCTGCGCGAGGTTGCGTTTGTACGGCAACAGCAAGCGCTCAAGGCCGTTCTGGGCATTGAGGAAGGTGAATTCCAGCGGCTCGCCCTCGGCATTCACCAGCTTGTCGCCGTCGGGTTTCCAGCCAGCCTGCTCCAGCAGCGCCAGGGCTTGCAGTTGCTTGTCGCGGATCATCCCGCTGCCGTCGGTGGTCGGCGCCTTGAAGACTTGGGTGAACACTTCGTCGGGAATCTGCCCGCGCAGGGGTTCCAGAATCGCCAGCTCCTGGGCGTCCGGCAGTTGGGTCGCCGCCAGTGGGCTGTTGGAGAAGAAGCTTTGCTGGCGGATGTACATGTTGCGCATCATCTGCCGGTTAGCCCATTCGAAGTCCCACAACATGGCCAGGGCCTGGCGCACGCGGCGGTCCTTGAACATCGGCTTTTGCACGTTGAACACATAGCCCTGGGCCGGTTGCGGCGCCTCTTTGGCCAGGTGCGCGCGCTGCAGGCGACCATCGTCGAGGGCCGGGCCGTTGTAGCCGATGGAGTAGCCGGTGGCGGAGAATTCGCGGTTGAAGTCGTAGGCACCGCCCCGCAGGACCTGGCGCGCCACTTCGGTGTCGCCGAAATATTCCAGGCTCAGGTGATCGAAGTTGTACAGGCCGCGGCTGATGGGCAGGTCTTTGCCCCACCAGTTCGGGTCGCGCTTGAAGGTGATGGTGTTGCCGGCATCGACCTTGCTGATGGTGTACGGGCCGCTGCCCAAGGGAATCTCGTAGCCGCCACCGTCGGCGAAGTTGCGGGTTTTCCACCAATGTTCGGGGAATACCGGCAGGGTGGCGACATCCAGGGGCAGGGTGCGGTTTTCGTTGCTGGAGAAATCAAAGCGCACCTGGCGCGGGCCTTCGACTTCGACGTGTTTGACGTCGGCGAACAGCGTGCGGTAGCGCAGGCTGCCTTGGGTCATCAGCAGGTCGAAGGTGTAGCGCACGTCTTCGGCGGTGATCGGCTGGCCATCGGCGAAGCGCGCCTTGGGGTTCAGGTAAAAACGCAGGGACAGACCGTCGTCTGACCGCTCCATTTTTTCCGCCACCAGGCCGTAGACCGTGTAGGGCTCATCCAGGGAACGCTGGGCCAGGGGCGAATACAGCCAGCCGTCGACCTGGCTGACGCCGATGCCTTTGTCTCCATAGGGCAGTACATGGTCGTAGCGCCCGATTTCGATCGCCGAACGCCGCAAGCTGCCGCCCTTGGGGGCATTGGGGTTGGCGTAGTCGAAATGGGTGAAGCCGGGTTGGTATTTGGCCGGTTCGCCGTATACGGTCAGCGCCGACTGCGGCGCGGCGATCACGGCGGTGCTGGCCAGCAATAGGGCCAGGGTGGAGCAAAACAGGGTAGAAAAAGCGACTCGCATTATCAGCCTTGGGCGCCGGGTGAAGAGGTAAAGGGATTTGTACGCTATGCGCGTGCGCCTCGCCAGTTATCACACTGTCACAGATGCACAACGGCCCACCAAAAGGCGGGCCGTTGTTTTAAACATTAGCGCGGACCGTATCAGTCCTGACGGCTGGTTACTTCCAGCAGGTGATAACCGAACTGGGTTTTCACTGGGCCTTGCACGGTGTTGACCGGGGCGCTGAAGACGACGGTGTCGAATTCTTTAACCATCTGGCCCGGGCCGAACGAACCCAGGTCGCCGCCTTGACGGCTGGACGGGCAGGACGAGTTGGCTTTGGCAACTTCGGCGAAATCGGCGCCGCCTTCGATCTGTGCTTTCAATTCGTTGCACTTGTCTTCGGTGGCAACCAGGATGTGACGGGCGGTGGCTTTGGCCATGAGGGATAACTCCTTGGGTAAAAACGGTGAGCGTACCGGATTCAGGTGGTTATTTCCTGGCAAAGTTCCCCAAGAATGAACCGTAGCCTTAGGAGCGCCGTCGCCCGTAGCAGCTGTCGAGCCCCAGCGAGGCTGCGTCAGCCGCGCCGCCGCTGTTGCGCCAGGCACATGACCGGGTCGCTCCCAACGCAGCCTCGCTGGGGCTCGACAGCTGCTACGGGGGGTGATGGTGGGTCAGGTGTGGCGGGCCATTACGCCGCTGTGGGTCAGCCAATCGATAAACAGCGCAAACAGCTCCGCCTGGGAGTTGATCTCAAGCTTGGTATATAAATGCTTGCGGTGCATGCGCACGGTTTCCGGGGAAATGCCCAGCACTTGGGCGGTTGATTTCACCGAGTGCCCGCGCAATATCAGGTGGGCGATCTCCCGTTCGCGCACGGTCAATACACCGCTGCCAAAATGCATGAACGCCGCTTCTATCTGCTGATGCACCTGGGTCTGGGTGAAAGTCTCGTCACTGATCACCTTGCACAGCCCGCCCGTGGTGCCGAAGCGCCGCAGCAGTTCACGCACGATGGGTTGGGCGGTTCGTTGCAGCGCCAGTTGTTCATCGCTGAACTGGCCGGCACTCAGCCCCTGGAACATGCACAGGGAAATCTTGCTGTTGGGGCACAGGTCGACGATGTAATAGCTCTCTTGGGCGCCGCCGCTGCGCAGGTAGTAGGTCTTGTAGTACTCGCTGTTGAAGAAATCGTCCGGGGCGATTTGCGCCAAGCGGTAGAAACCTTCGGCCAGGCCCTTGTCCACCGCCAGGCAGAACGGGTCCAGCAGGTAGCCCCGGGAAAAGTAGCGGTTGATGATTTCTTCGTAGTGCGGCCGGGGGATGCCTTGCTGGTACAGCAAGTGCGGCGCCTGGCCCTGGCGCTCCAGGCTGATCATCATCGATTCGATGGGTGTCAGGGCGCTGAGGGCGCGGGCCAGGTGTTCAAGGAACGACGCTTCGTCAACGCTGACGAAGGCGTGGGCCAATGCGCCATTCCAGGCTTCAAGCACCTGGAAGGACGGGGCAGGGCAGTGATCGGCATTCTGGTTCATGCCGGCCAGTCTACCCGCCGGCCAGGGCCCCGGCAAAAGCACCGGGGCGCCCAGGCTCATCGGCCCTGATACTCGCCGCTCTGGCGCAGCTCTTCGGCGGTGTCGAGGATGCACTGGCGCAGGATTTCCACCACTTGATCCACCTGGGCATGGGTAATGATCAGCGGCGGCGACATCACATTCAGGTGACCGATGGGCCGCACCAGCAAACCTTTGGCCTGGGCCCGCAGGTGGATCTTCTCGCCGATGTTTACCGCGTCCGGCAGCAGCGCCTTGGTATGTTTGTCGGCGACAAACTCAATGCAGGCCATCAAGCGCTGGCAGCGCACGTCGCCCACCAACGGCAGGCTGGCCAGGGTTTGCAGGCGCTGTTCGAGGTACACGCCGACATCCTCGACATGCGCCAGCAGGTTTTCCCGCTCGATGATCTCGATGTTCTTCAGCGCCGCCACGCAACTCACCGGGTGGCCGCTGTAGGTGAACCCGTGGGTAAAGCAACGGCCCTTGCCCGGCTCGCCGATCACTTGCCAGATGCGATCCGAGAAAATACATGCGCCCAACGGCAGGTAGCCTGACGTCAGGCCCTTGGCGGTGGTGATGATGTCCGGCTGCATGTCGAACACCTCCTCGGAGGCGAAGAATTTTCCCAGCCGGCCGAAGGACGTCACCACTTCATCCGCCACGTAGAGCAGGTCGTAGCGTTGGCAGATTTCCCACATGCGCCGGTGATAACCCTTCGGCGGAATGATCACACCGCCTGAACCCATGATCGGTTCAGCAAAGAACGCGGCGACTTTATCGGCGCCGATGGTCAGGATCTTGTCTTCGAACTCATCCACCAGGAAATCGAGGAACTGCGCTTCGCTCATGCCCTCCGGCGCCCGGTAATAGTTGGGGCACGAGATGTGGTGGAACAGGTCGCTCATGAAGTCGAATTCGGGGGCGCGGTCGGCGGCCTTGTTGCCGATGGACATCGTGAGGAATGTCGAGCCGTGGTACGCACTGAAACGCGAGATGATGTGTTTCTTCTCATGCTTGCCGCGGCTGTTCTGATAGAACTGCACCAGGCGGTAGGCGGTATCGACGGCCGTGGAACCGCCGGTGGTCAGGAACACATGGTCGAGGTCGCCGGGGGCCAGGCTGGCAAGTTTGGCGCACAGTTCGATGGCGGTGACGTTGGCCATGTCGCAGAACGGGTTGGAGTAGGCCAACTGGCGCACCTGGTTGGCGATGGCGTCGGCCATTTCTTCGCGGCCCAGGCCGATGTTCGTACACCACATGCCGCCGACGGCATCCAGGTAACGGTTGCCGGTGGTGTCGTAGATGTAGGCACCGTCACCGGCCGCGATGTTCAGCGAGCCTTGCTCACGGTGCTCATCGAACATATGGAAGCCGTGCATGTAATGCGCCTTGTCGGCGGCGTCCAGTTGCTCGTGGTCGAACTGGGCGAAAAAAGCAGGATTTGGCAGAGTCATGGCATTTACCTTCAATGGCTGGGTTTCACTTGCCGGTCTTCACGGCGTTCCAGGTACGGGTGATCAGGCGCACGGCGGCTTGGGACTGGCTTTTCTGGGTGAACAAGCGCTGCATCGTCGCCGCGTCCGGGTAGATGGCCGGGTTGTCGCGTATATCCGCATTTACAAAGGGCTTGGACGCCAGGTTGCTGTTGGCGTAGTGAATGCTGTTGCTGACGCCGGCGATGACCTGCGGTTGCAGGAGGAACTCGATGAACGTGTGGGCATTCGCCACGTGCGGGGCGTCGGCTGGGATGTAGAAGTTATCGAACCAGATCAGCGAGCCTTCATTGGGAATGAAGTAACCCAGGTTGACCTTGGCCCCGGCTTCCGCCGCCCGGGCCTGGGAAGTGGCGTAGTCGCCCGACCAGGTAGTGGCCATGCATAGCTCGCCGTTGGCAAGGCCGTTGATAAAGCCGCTGGAATCGAATTTGCGGATGTACGGGCGCACGGCCATCAGTACATCCTGGGCAGCCTTGAGGTCTTTGGGCGCCACGCTGTTGGGGTCGAGGCCAAGGTAGGTCAGGGCCAGCGGGATCATGTCAGTAGGGGAGTCCATGAAGGTGATGCCACAGTCGGCAAAGCGCGAAATGACCTTGGGGTCGAAGATCATCGCCAGCGAGCCAATAGGCGCATCCGGCATGCGTTCCTTGATCTTGTCGATGTTGTAGGTCACGCCGTTACTGCCCCAGGTGTAGGGCGCCGAATAGGTCACGCCCGGATCATGGGTTTCAAGGCTTTTCAGCACTAGCGGGTCTAGGTTGTTCCAGTCGGGCAGCAGCGTTTTGTTGAGGGGCTGGAAGGCCTTGGCCTTGATCAGCAGCGGCACCAGTGACGCGTTGAGCACCACCAAGTCATAACCCGAGCGCCCCGAGAGCAGCTTGCCCTGCACGGTTTCGTAGGAGTCGTAGGTGTCGTAGACCGACTTGATGCCGGTGGCTTTCTCAAAGTCGGCGAGGGTGTGTTCCCCGATGTAATCGGCCCAGTTGTAGATGCGCAAGGTGTTGCCCGGGTCGTCAGCGGCCTGGCTGAGGGACGTGAATGCAAGCAAGACAGCGCTGAACAGGGCGATAACAGCTTTATGCATGGCGGACCCACCTTGAAATTGTGCTTGTTGTCAGGCCGAGGGGCTGATTGCACTTTCAGGCAGGTAGCGGGTGGGCGCCATACCCCGTTCGGGTAGGAGGCGTCAGGGCAGTACGATGTAGTCGTTTCGCGTGACGACCGGGCGGTGAGCGCCTTGCTCCAGGTGGATATAGCGTCCGTCTACCAGGTCGATGGGCAGGCAGTCATCGATATCCAGCACACCGTCGGTATGAGATTGCGTCCAGTGCGGGAGCATCTGCCGTTTGCCCTGGGCAGCAGCTTCCTTGGCCGTGCGCGCAACCACCAGCAGGTAGTGGTGGGCTTCGCCAAAGATGTTCGATTCATAACCGCCCAGATTGATGAAGTACAGGCGCGGCGCACCGGCGTTAGGCGCCAGGTGGCTGAGCTGGACTTTCCAGCCGTCGACGCCGTCGACCGTCATCCAGGAATCGATATGCACACCTTTCGGGCTGCCAAACCAGCCCTCGCGCAGTTGCGGGTAGGCGCCTTCCAGGGTGTCGGCCACGGCGAACACTACGTCATGCACTTCGATTTTCGCCCGGGGGTGCTTGCCCCCAAGCATGACCACAAACAGCATTGCGCGTCCTTTGTTTGGCTGGGATGGAAAGGGCCACGATCCTTCGATTGAACCCTTTTGTCCAGTCGGTGCCACACTGTTAATTCGCGAATTCATCAGGAGGTTGTCATGCGCACCATTGATCTGGCCGGCGTTCCCGTCCCTGTTATCGGCCAGGGGACCTGGCGCATGGGCGAAAATCCCGGCCAACGCAGCGCCGAGGTCGCCGCGTTGCAATTGGGTATTGATGAGGGCATGACCCTGATCGATACCGCTGAAATGTATGGCGAAGGCGGCGCCGAAGACGTCGTCGGCGAAGCGATTCGCGGCAAGCGCGACCAGGTGTTCCTGGTCAGCAAGGTGTACCCGCACAATGCCAGTCGCAAAGGCGTTCCACTAGCCTGTGAAGCCAGTCTCCGGCGTCTCGGCACCGACTACATCGACCTGTATCTGCTGCATTGGCGTGGGCAATATCCCCTTGAAGAAACGGTGGAAGCCTTCGAGCGCTTGCGTGAGGCGGGCAAGATCGGTCGCTGGGGCGTGTCCAACTTTGATGTGGCCGACCTGCAGGAACTGGCGTCCCCGGTCTGTGCCACCAATCAGGTGCTCTACAACATCGAAGAGCGCGGCATAGAGTTCGATCTGCTGCCTTGGTGGCAGCAGCATAATTTGCCATTGATGGCCTACTGTCCCATTGCCCAGGGTGGCGAGCTGTTGGCCAGCCCAACCCTTAAGCAAATTGCCCGTCGCCATGAGGTCACACCCGCCCAGGTTTCCCTGGCCTGGGTATTGCGCCAGGACGGTGTGATCGCCATTCCCAAGGCCGTGACGCCCGAGCATGTTCGGCTCAATGCCGCGGCGGCAAAGCTGGTGCTGGATGAGCACGACCTGGATGCGATTGACCGGGTTTTTGGTGCGCCGAAGCGCAAGCACCCATTGGCGATGGTTTAGTAACCGACAGAAACGGCGCCGTCCATGGCGTTGCCGTGTCTGTTTCGGTGGGTGCTTAGCCGGCGGCTACCGGGCTGCGCCAGTCATCAGAGCCCGTGGTACCGCATGCCTTATGGGTCCATAGGATTTTTCGGTAAGTGAAATACACATCCTCCAAGTGAGTGAAGTGCGCATTGGTCGGGTCCTGGCAGTTGGGCATCCGTGACTGGATGTCCACCAGAATCGCGTCCTCCAGCTCGATGGTGAAGTAGTGCTCCTGGTTGCCGACTGAACAGGTGCGGTACAAGTCAAGGCGGCACTTGACCATTTCCCCGGAGGTCAATGCGTTGAACAGTAGCGGCGAAGATTTATCGAATATCTTGCTGATCATCAGCGGCTTGTGCACGCGCTGCCCGGTGGGTTGGCCGGATTGTGGATCACGGGGAATGATCACCTGGTGCTGGAACCCCTGCACCAGAATCTGGTTTTCGTGGCCTTCCTGATAAATGTTGCCGACCGAGTCCTTAGTGAACGTGCCTGCCGTAATGAAGCCTTGCTTGGCGCCGGTGATGGATAGATACGCGGGTGTTGGCATAAGTGGTTTCCTTGCCTGATAAATGAGGTCGCCCCAGTCGGCTGATTTGCCGACTGGGTAATACTCGATATCAAGAAGCGTGCCGGAAAGTCCAAAAGCTAATGAAATCTGGGAGTTAAGATTTTATTGGTTTTCTTTTATGGCGTAATGCTGGTTTGTAGCTGAAGTTAGTTGTATTTGTTTGCGCAGAGGTGTGCAGTTAGTTGCAGCGTATTGATACGTGGCTTGTTCGCCGGGGCGATACATAAAACATAGTCGTACGCGTTATTTGGGTTGCGCAACTTGTTGCGCACCGGCGAATTTTTATTTTTGTAGGAAATTCCTTAACCGTTACTTCGTGGCTTGAACATTGCCTTTTACATGGATAAGGTTCGTACTCTTCTCGCCGGGAAGACGAACTTAAAGCAGTGTTCTGACGTTTGCTTAAATTGCCGTTAGTTCACTCATGTGTCCAGGGAAGTAGAGTGCGGCCCATAATGGTTTATTCAGACAGGCTTTCCGATTTCTACCTGAAACTTGCGCAGACGCCCAACTCGATAGAGAGTTTTGCGGGCGCCGATATGCGTTTTTCTACTGAGTACGAGGCACTTGAAACCGAACTGGGCAAGGCGCATTCAATGCACGGTAACAGTCAGCCTGACTGGCAATGGGTCGTGGAAAAAAGTGAGGCCTTGTTACGCCAACAGTCCAAGGACTTGCGAGTCGCGGTCTGGTTGACCTGGGCATTGCATCAGCGCGAATCCTTCCCCGGATTGCTCGCAGGCCTCGGATTGTTGCGCTACCTCTGTGAGCATCATTGGGCGGTCGTATACCCAAGCAAACCGCGCACCCGCAGTGCAGCATTTGGTTGGCTGGTCCCTCGCCTCGATCAGATGCTTGCGCAAAATCTTTCGTTCAAGGACCAACGGCCCTTATTCCACTGCATGCTCGAACACCTGACCCGGCTGGATGAGTTATGGACTCAACATCTCTGCGGAGATGCGCCATTGTTGCTACCGATTCGCAGGCGGCTCTCGGACGGGTTGCAGCAGACAACCGAGAGCGATCCACCGAGTGTTATCGCAGCAGGGATCGCCCAGATCACACAGGTAGCGACTCAACTGCTGGCGCCCGAGCCGGTCGTGGATAACGAAAGGGATGCCCATAAGCTGCTGCGTATGCTGCAGGAGAATGCCCGGCCTTTGTCTGCCTGGTGGCAGCGCCAGAATGCTACTGACCTGCGCGCGCTACGTCTGAACCGAACGTTGACCTGGCTGACGATCACCAGCCTCCCGGACTGTGACAACGAGCAGGTCACGCCTTTGCGAGGCCCGGCGCCGGACAAGCTCAAGCGCTACCAGGAGCGCTTTGTCCAAGGGCAGTACGCCGACCTGTTGTTGGAGCTTGAGGTCAGCCTGGCTTGCGCTCCTTTCTGGTTTGACGGGTTGTACAGGGTGTGGGAGTGCCTGCAGACACTTCAGGCCGATTTGGCCATGACCGAGCTGGAAGTGCACTTCGCCTTGTTGCTCCAACGATTGCCTGGGCTTGTGCAGTTGCGCTTTCACGATGGAACACCGTTCGCCGACTCCGTCACCCGGGGCTGGATCAACACGCAGGTTACCCGCCATCTGCAAGGTCCGGTGTCACCCAAGACTGCACTTGATGCCCAAGCGGCCCCTTGGGACAAAGCATTACACGACGTCATGCCCGTGCTGCGCAAGGATGGCTTCAAGGCGGCCGTTCGGTCGCTCAAGCAAGGCCTGCAAAGCGCCGCAGGCGACCGTGCCCGATTTCATTGGCGGCTAGGCCAGGCCAGGTTGTGTGTGCTGGCGGGCAAGCATGACCTTGCCAAAGTCCAGCTTGAGCACCTGGACCACGAACTGCAGCAATCAGGCTTGCAGCGCTGGGAGCCCGAACTCGCGGTTGAAGTGCTTCAACTCCTGCATGGCTGTTGTGACGTGTTGCCGCAAAGCCATTCTGTGCGTGAGCGCAAGGAAGATGTCCATCGCAGGCTATGCCACTTCGATCTTGAAGCGGTACTTGAATAGGCTTTCGAGCCACCCGAAAAAAAGGAGAAATACCATGGCGAAAGAAGGTTCGGTAGCCCCCAAGGAACGCGTCAATATCACGTTCAAACCCGCCGTCGGCAACGCGCAGGAAGAGGTGGAGCTGCCGTTGAAACTGCTGGTGCTTGGCGACTTCACCCAGCGCGAAGACCCGCGCCAGCTCGAAGACCGCAAGCCCGTCGGCATCGACAAGAACAGCCTTGACGAGGTGTTGGCCAAGCAAGCCTTGAGCTTGACCTTAAGCGTCCCCAATCGGCTCCAGGATTCTACCGAACCCGATGAGCTGGCGATCCAGGTCAGGATCAACTCCATGAAGGACTTCAACCCTGCGCATCTGGTTGAGCAAATACCCGAGCTGAAAAAGCTCATGGAACTGCGTGATGCACTCGTGGCGCTGAAGGGGCCGCTGGGCAACACACCGAGCTTTCGAAAAGCCATTGAAAACGCCCTCGCCGATGACGAGGCCCGCACCCGGGTATTGGCGGAATTGGGGCTGGGCAGCCCAGCCGTATGACTCACTCAGTAAAAGGACACTGACACTATGACTACCAGCCAAAGCGCGTTGCACGCTCCCGCAACTGATGAATACAGCATTCTCGACGACATCATTGCCCAGACCCGTCTCAGCGCCGACGATGAGGCCTATGGCATCGCAAAGCGCGGGGTCTCGGCATTTATCGAGGAACTGATCAAGCCGCAGAACCGGGGTGAGCCGGTCAAGAAGCGCCTGGTTGACCGGATGATTGCCGAGATTGACGCACGGCTGAGCCAGCAAATGGATGAGATTCTCCACCATCCCGATTTCCAGGCGCTGGAGTCGTCCTGGCGCGGCCTGCAATTGATGGTTGAGCGCACCAATTTTCGTGAAAACATCAAGATCGAACTGCTGAACGTCTCTCGCCAGGACCTGCTGGATGACTTCGAAGACTCACCGGAAGTTACCCAGTCTGGCCTCTACAAGCATATTTACAGTGCCGAATACGGTCAGTTCGGCGGTCAGCCCGTAGGGGCAATCATCGCCAATTATTTCCTCTCGCCCAGTGCGCCCGACGTCAGGTTGATGCAGTACGTTTCAAGCGTTGCCTGCATGGCCCATGCACCGTTCATCGCGGCCGCCGGCCCAGGGTTCTTTGGCCTGGAGAGCTTCACCGGCCTGCCCAACCTCAAGGACCTGAAGGACCACTTCGAAGGGCCGCAGTTTGCCAAATGGCAAAGCTTTCGCCAGAGCGAAGATGCCCGTTACATCGGCCTCACCGTTCCGCGCTTCCTGCTGAGGACGCCATACGATCCCATTGATTGCCCGGTCAAGACCTTCGCTTACCAGGAAAATGTGGCCAGCAGCCACGAGCATTATCTGTGGGGTAACACGGCGTATGCCTTCGCCACCCGCTTGACGGACAGCTTCGCCCGGTTTCGCTGGTGCCCGAACATTATCGGCCCGCAAAGTGGTGGCGCGGTAGAGGACTTGCCGCTGCATCACTTTCACAGCATGGGTGAGATCGAAACCAAGATTCCTACCGAGGTGCTGGTATCCGACCGACGCGAATACGAACTGGCGCAAGAAGGCTTCATCGCCTTGACCATGCGCAAGGGCAGCGACAATGCGGCGTTCTTTTCCGCCAGCTCGGTGCAGAAACCCAAGTCCTTTGGAATCAGCGCCGAGGGCAAGGTCGCCGAGCTGAACTACCGGCTTGGCACCCAGTTGCCTTACATGATGATCGTCAATCGACTGGCCCACTACCTCAAGGTACTGCAGCGCGAACAGCTGGGATCGTGGAAGGAACGCACCGACCTCGAACTGGAACTCAACAAGTGGATTCGCCAATACGTAGCCGATCAGGATAACCCCAGCGCCGAAGTGCGTGGACGCCGCCCGCTTCGGGCGGCACGTATCGTAGTCAGCGATGTCGACGGAGAGCCCGGTTGGTACCGCGTCAACCTGAGCGTTCGGCCGCACTTCAAGTACATGGGGGCGGACTTCACATTGTCTCTCGTCGGCAAGCTCGACAAAGAATGAGCCGTAGCCACGTGATTACCCAAAACCGCAGCCTGTTCGAACGCCTGGATTCCGGCGTGGGGCGCAGCCCGCAGGGCTGTGCCGTGGAGTCCGTGGCAAGCCACTTGGCGAAAATGCTCAGCACCCGTGTGGGCAGCGTACTGACGCTCCCGGACTACGGGTTGCCTGATCTGAACGACATGCGCCTCAGCCTGCATGACGCGTTGATCCAGGCCCGTTTCCTGATTGAGCGCTCTATCCAGGCCTATGAACCCCGTCTGAAGGATGTATGTGTCAGGGCAATACCTCAGGACCGTGATCCGTTGACCCTGGCGTTTTCCATCGAAGGTGCAATGGAGGTCGACGGCTTGACGCAAACAGTCGCTTTCTGCGCAAGCCTGGCTCACGGCGCACAGGTTGAGGTCAAACCGGATGTCGTTTAATCGCTATTACCAGGGAGAACTGAGTGCGCTGCGGCAGTTGGGGCGGCGCTTCTGCGAGCGTAACCCGGCACTCGCACCGTTTCTGGGGGAGGCCGGACAGGATCCGGATGTGGAGCGGTTGCTCGAGGGTTTTGCATTCCTCACGGGTCGCTTGCGTCAGAAGCTTGATGACCAGTTGCCGGAGTTGAGCCACTCGTTGATGCATTTGCTGTGGCCCAACTATATGCGGCCGCTGCCGGCGTTCAGCATGCTGCAGTTTGACCCGCTCAAGCGGGCAGGGCCTGCCATCAGGGTCGAGCGGGATACACCGGTGGAAAGCATTGCCATCAACGGTGAGCGTTGCCGTTTTCGTACCTGTTACCCGACGCAGGTTTTACCGCTGCAACTGGCGGCCCTGGAGTACTCGGTACAGGGCGAGGGCGCTTTGCTGTGCCTGCGTCTGGAAATGACGGCCGAGGGTAACTTCAGCGAGTTGGCACTGGACTGCTTGCGTCTGCATCTAGCGGGGGAGCAGCCCCTCAGCCAGGCGCTTTACCTTGGGCTTTTGCGTCATTTGGACGGGTTCGAGTTAGTGCCTTTGGGACGCGACGGGCAGCCGGTTATCGGCGCTGATGGCGAGGCTACCTCATTGCGTCTGTCCAGTAACGCGATCAGCCCAGTCGGCTTTTCCGAAGAGGAGGGACTGATCCCTTACCCGTTGAATACCTTCCGTGGCTATCGCCATTTGCAGGAGTATTTCGCCTTCCCCGACAAATACCTGTTTGTCGATGTAGGTGGTCTGGATGTGCTCAAAGGGTTGCCCGTTGACCTGCTCAAGCAGGTGCACGGCCTGGCGCTACGCTTCAGCATGCGTGGCCGCGGCCTTGAACGACTGACGCCGACCCTGGACAACGTGAAGCTGTATTGCACGCCCATCGTCAATCTGTTCAAGCACGATAGCGTGCCAATACGCCTGGACGGCAGGCAGGACGAATACCTGCTGTTGCCTGGCGAATACACCCGGGGTAACTGCGGCATATTTTCCATCGACAAAGTCACAGGATGGCGGCCGGGAGGCCTGGGTTATCAGGAATATGTACCGTTCGAGTCGTTTGAACATGATTTTGGCAGCGGGTCGCCCAGCTATGGCGTTCGCCTGCGACCTTCACTGCAACATACCGGAATGGACACCTGGCTGAGTTTCGACCAACGCCAGGGGCATGATCAGGAAACCCTGTCGGTTGAGCTGACCTGTACCAACCACAACCTGCCGCGCCTGTTACAGGTGGGGGATATCAACCAGGCCTGCGAGCAGACGCCCGAGTTTCTGACGTTTCGCAACCTCACAGCCGCAACGCCCAGTTTTTCGCCTCCTCTGGACAGCGACTTCCTGTGGCGACTGATCAGCAATATGTCGCTCAACTATTTGTCATTGACCGATATCAACGCCTTGAGAGTGATCCTCGAAACCTACGACCTGCCGCGTTATCACGACCGCCAGGTTGAGAAGGTCAGCCGGAGACGGTTGGGCGCACTCCAGTCGATCAGTCACCAGCCTGTGGACCGGTTGCACCGAGGCCTGCCATTTCGCGGGTTGCGGGTTGATCTCACCATCGATCCAGAAGGTTACCTGGGGGAGGGCGACGTGTTTGTTTTTGCCTCGGTACTCAATGAGTTCTTTGCACTTTACGCCAGCCTCAACTCGTATCACGAACTGCGAGTGATCAGCACACAAGGAGACGTGTACCTATGGCCACCTCGCATGGGCCAGCAGCCCCTGCTTTAACCGCACTGTCCCGAATGATTCGCGAGTACTCGGTGTTTCAGGCGGTCGCGCAGATCATCGAGCGTTTGCGCGAGGCGCACCCCTCGCTTGACGAGGAAGCGTTGTACGACCAACTGGAGTTCCAGGCCAATCCTGGCTTCGGGTTTCCCGGCAACGATATTGACCGCGTGGAGTTTTTTGTCGAGCACGGCCATTTGCGGGCACGCCTTCGTCTCAATGTGCTGGGGCTGTTTGGTACGGGGTCACCGCTGCCAGCGTTCTATGGTGAGCAAGCCTTTGCCGACGCAGTGGGCGGTAATTCGACGCGTGATTTCCTGGATCTTTTTCACCATCGCCTGCACCGGTTGATAGTGCCGATCTGGCGGAAATACCGTTATCAGGCGAGCTTTCAAACGGGCGCCTGCGATCCATTTTCCGAGCAGATGTTCGCGTTGGTAGGTCTGGGTGGCAGCGCGATTCGCAGCGGCGCCCAACTGAACTGGAAGCGTCTGTTGCCCTACCTGGGACTGCTCAGTCTGCGTGCGCACTCCGCCGCACTGATCGAGACCGTGCTGCGTTATTACTTCAAGCACAGTCGGCTGGTCATCGAGCAATGGGTCAAGCGCACGGTGGTAATCGGCCAAGAGCAGCGTAATGACCTTGGTCGCAGCTATAGCACGCTGGGTTCTGACCTGGTGCTGGGCGACCGGATTATCGATCGCAGCGGGATGTTCAGGGTCCATGTGCTGGCACTGGGGTGGGAGCGGTTTCATGATTTTTTGCCCACCGGGTCAGGTTATGAACCGCTGTGTGCGCTGGTGCGTTTCGCCGTCCGGGACCCCTTGGAGTACGACGTGCGATTGGTGTTGGCAGAGGGAGAGGTTCGGCCGTTGCACATTGGTGAGCACAACGTCTGCCGCTTGGGCTGGACCAGTTGGTTGGGGCATGAGCGAGCCGACGGTGTGGTCACCTTGGCCAGTAAAACTCATTAGGGATTGATGAATATGATGAATGTGGACCTGCAACAACTTATCCAGGCATTGACGGCGTCCACACGGCGCGATCTGGAACGCTGCGCCGAACGTTGTGTCACTCGCGGCGGCGGCGAGGTCTTGGTGGAAGACCTGCTGTTGACTCTCCTGGAGCATCCGGAGGCTGTACTGATGCGTGCGCTGCAGGATGCGGGCGTGGATGTGGGCGAGTTGCATGCAGTGCTGCAACCCAGGACTGACCAGAGCGCCTCCCGTAATCCGGTGTTTTCACCCGCCTTGGTGCAATGGTTGCAACAAGCCTTGCTGGTCGCCCACCTGGAGCTTGGGCGAAGCGAAGTGGAACACGGTGCCTTGTTGCTCGCTTTGTTGCGCCACCCGCTGCAGCACGCGGGCAGCCGTTATCAGGCGGTGTTGAGCAAGCTTGATGCGCAACGCGTGCTCGATTTTCTCTTGAGTGACAGCCCTCGGATGCCTCCCGCTGAAGTGGGGCGTTCATTACTGGAGCGCTTTACCCATGATCTGACGCGCCAGGCTCGGGACGGAAAGCTCGACCCCGTACTCTGTCGCGATCACGAAATTCGCCAAATGATCGATACCCTTGCGCGGCGGCGCAAGAACAACCCCATTCTCGTGGGCGAGGCGGGTGTCGGAAAAACCGCAATAGTCGAGGGCCTGGCCCTGCGAATCGTGAGTGAGCAAGTGCCAGAGGGGCTGAGGGACGTGCGTCTGCTGGTCTTGGACATGGGCTTGCTGCAAGCCGGTGCCACCATCAAGGGTGAGTTTGAACGGCGCCTGAAGGGCCTGATCGACGAGGTCAACGTCTCGCTGCAACCGGTCATTCTGTTTATCGACGAGGCCCACACCTTGGTTGGCGCAGGCGGCCAGGCCGGTAGCTCCGATGCTGCCAACCTGCTCAAGCCGGCATTGGCGCGGGGTGAGCTGCGGACCATCGCTGCCACGACCTGGTCGGAGTACAAGAAATACTTCGAGAAAGACCCTGCGTTGGCGCGGCGTTTCCAGCCGGTGCTGGTGCGCGAGCCGACAGTAGAGGAGGCGGTGACCATTTTGCGTGGGTTGGCCCCGGTGTATGAGGCCAGTCACGGCGTCTACGTACGCGATGATGCCGTGGTTGCCGCCGCGCAGTTGAGTGCTCGCTATCTGGCCGGACGCCAGTTGCCTGACAAGGCCGTGGACGTGTTGGACACCGCTTGTGCCCGGGTGCGCATCAGCCTGGTGACGGCGCCAGACGAACTGCAGCGCCTGCGCGCCGAGCTGGCCGAGGGCAGGCGTCAGCAACTCGCCGTGCGCCGGGACGCCGACGCGGGGTTGGCCATCGATGAACCGGCGTTGCAACGACTCACACAGAGACTGGAAGAAGTCGAGGTCGCACAGTCACGGCTTGAACAACGCTGGACCTGCCAATGCGACCTGGCCCACAAGATGCTCTCGCTGCGCCAGCAACTGGTCGACGCTCGTAACAGCGGCGAAAACATTGAAGCCATTGAACGGCTTTTGGCTGAGGCCCACCAAGCGTTGCAGGCCATACAGCACCAGCAGCGGCTGGTCAGTTTTGAAGTGTGCCCACGGCTGGTGGCACAGGTGATCAGCGCCTGGACCGGCGTTCCACTGGAACAATTGGCCCGTGAACACAGTGCGAAGGTCCTGAGTTTTGCCGATGATTTACGCGGTCGCATCCTCGGTCAGGAGTGCGCCGTGCAGGTCCTGGATCGCTGCCTGCGCGCTGTCGCCGCCGGTGTGAACAGGCCGGATGCTCCCGTAGGTGTATTCCTGCTGGTAGGCCCCAGCGGCGTAGGCAAGACAGAAACGGCCCACGCCCTGGCTGACTTGTTGTACGGCGGTGAGCGGTTTGTCACCACGATCAATATGTCTGAGTACCAAGAGAAACATTCCCTGTCCCGACTGATCGGAGCACCGCCGGGTTATGTGGGCTATGGAGAGGGCGGCGTGCTGACGGAGGCCGTGCGGCAAAAACCCTACTCCGTGGTGCTGCTCGACGAGGTCGAGAAGGCCGACCCGGATGTCTTGAACCTGTTTTACCAAGTGTTCGACAAAGGCGTAGCCAATGACGGCGAAGGGCGTGAAATCGATTTTCGCAACACCCTGATCCTGATGACTTCCAATCTGGGCGGCCAACGTATCACTGAGCTCTGCGCCGAAGGGCAACGACCCGATGTCGAGACCCTGCACGCCGCTATCCGGCCGGTGCTGACCGCTCATTTCAAACCGGCGTTGCTGGCCCGTATGCGCGTGGTCCCGTATTACCCGATGGCGGGCGTGGTGCTGCATCAACTGATTGAAAACAAACTTCAGCGCCTGGGTGCGCGCCTGCTTCAGCGCAAGCTGACGTTCAGTCACGCAGAGGAACTGGTCGCACACATGGCCGAGCGCTGTAGCCACGGCGAAAGTGGCGCGAGGTTTATCGATCAATGGATCGAGGCAAACCTGTTGCCGCAGGTGGTGGATCGGTTGCTGAATGCGATGGCCGTTGGCAAGTCGCTGCAGTTCGCTCATGCCAGGCTTGATCCCAGCGGCACTGTCGTTTGTGAGTTCAGCTGATGGCGGACAACCTGTTTACCCAGTTGCCGAACCCGCTGGATTACGCCGCGGCCTTGCTGGGGTGGTTCACCCGATTAGGTATTGATAGCGACGAATCGACATTGGCCGAAAACCTTGCCGCAGGCACCGCGTTGTTGAGCGGTTGCGAGCTGAGCCAGTTGTACCTGCTCGATCAAGCGAATGGCCGCCTCGATCTGGTTGCCCAGCACTTGCCGGGTGTATTGCCGGCCGGTGACCTTGCGAACCCGGGAGCGGACTTCAAGAGCGAGCAACTGTTGCAATACGTTCTGGAACACAACCGTGTCCTCCACCTCACCGAGCTGCGTGGCAGCCTGTATGACACGGGATTTCTGCCGGCGGCCGCATCGCCCTGGCAATCACTGCTGTGCGTGCCACTGCTCGGGCAGCACCAGCAGGTGTCCGGAATGCTGTTGTGTGCCAGCCAACGCACGACGGAACTGGCTGGCTACGGCCCCTCCCTGGGCCAATTGGGTAGTTTTGCCTTGAATCAGTTGGCCATGTTGCGGCGAATGCATAGGGCTCCCGGTGCGTTGAAAGTGGTTCGCAGCACGCCCGGCACCAGTGCCTATGGCTTGATAGGAAACAGCACGGCGATGGACGAGACGTGCCATCTGATCGGCAAGGTTGTGAATAGCCCCTACACCGTATTGCTGCGAGGGGAGACCGGCACAGGTAAAGAAGTGGTCGCCCGGGCCATTCATGCTGCCGGGCCGCGCAGCCACAAGGCATTTGTGGTGCAAAACTGCGCTGCGTTTCCCGAGGGCTTGCTCGAAAGTGAATTGTTCGGTTACCGCAAAGGCGCATTCACCGGGGCCGAAAGAGACTACGCCGGTCTGTTTGACACCGCCCACGGCGGCACGCTGCTGCTCGACGAAATCGGTGACATGCCGCTGTCACTGCAAGCCAAGTTGTTAAGGGTGTTGCAGGAAGGCGAGATTCGGCCGTTGGGTGCCAATACGGCCCACAAGGTCGACGTACGAATCCTCGCGGCGACCCACCGGGACCTCACCAGAATGGTGGCTGAAGGGAGCTTTCGCGAAGACCTTTATTACCGATTGGCGCAATTTCCTATCGAGTTGCCAGCGCTACGCCAGCGCGAGGGTGACGTGCTGCAACTGGCCCGACATTTCGCAGACAAGGCCTGCGCAATGCTGGGGCGAGCGCCGGTGGGCTGGTCGAGTGCGGCGCTGGATCAACTGTCCAGCCACAGCTTCCCCGGCAATGTGCGCGAGCTTAAATGCATGGTGGAGCGGGCGGTGCTGCTGTGCGACGACGAAGTCATCCTGCCGCCGCACTTGTCGCTGTCGCCGGGCCTGACTGCACCGGCTGTTGACGCGACGCTGCGCCAGCGCATGGAGCGGGTCGAGCGGGTTGTCCTGATCGACTGCCTGCGCAAAAACCGTGGCAACCGAACGCGCACGGCCCGTGAGTTGGGTGTCGCCCGGCGCACGCTGCTGTACCGCCTTGCACGCCTGGACATTCCTTTTGGCGACGTCAAGGGGGAGTGCTGAATGACACGCCCCTTAAATTCCGGGAGATATCTGATGCCTGTTAGTCAATGGCAAGCCCTGATGCTTGTGTTGTTTTTGCTGAGTGGCTGTAAAACCAACCATGTCTTTGACGACGGTGACTACCGCCCGCTGGGCGATCCCCAGTCTACCGGTCGTGGCCAGTGAGCGCAGGGGAGCCCTACATGCAACTAGTGTTTGAGGTATGCCCTGCTGGGCAAGGACGGGCGCCGGCCCTGCGCAAAACCTTTAACGGCGTTGGCGGCGTCGTAGGCCGTGGGGCCAGTTGTGACTGGGCCCTTCCTGACACCAGCCGCCAGGTTTCCAGTCGTCACGCGGTGATCAGCTATCGCGACGGCCGTTACTTCCTGACGGACATCAGCAGTAATGGAACCCGCCTGGCAGGCAGCGACGAGCGTCTGCGGGATGGGCAGGAGTATCCGGTAGATGACGGCATGATATTTCAGCTGGGGCCGCTGAGTATTCGCGCACGGCTGGTCAGCCCGACGACGGTGCCGGACCATGACGGATTGCCCACGCTGATTCCCGATGATGCATTTCTTGAGCTGGATCCGGTGCAGGCACTGGCCAGCGAACGGCAGCTTCAGGACCAGTCGCAAGACTTGGCCGCGCTGACCACGGCCAATCACGAAGCATTGCGGTGGACGGATCATGCAGCGGCAGACCGGGATCATCTGACGGTTCCCGAACTTGTGGAGCCTGCCCGCAGGGTTGGCCCGAGCCTTCCATCGCCACTTCCAAGTCAAGGCTCAGAGCCATTTTGGTCTGCGTTTGCGCAGGCCCTGGGTATCGATCTGGACACCCTTGATGAGCCAGGAAGAGAGGTGTTGGCGATAAAGGCGGCGGGGCTGCTCAGGCAAATGACGGAGGGATTGCAACAGAGCCTGAGTACTCGCAATGAGCTTAAACGCGAGTTGAAACTATCACTTACCCATACACCGCTCCAGAGCCCCGATCCGCTTAAAGACTGCGTCGACGTCAGCGCAGCCTTGGGATTGCTGTTAGGTGCCGGGCAGTTGGGGCAGGTGTCCGCCGAGATGTTCGTCACACGGGCCTACCGCGACATGCAGGCCCACCAGGTGGCTCTGCTGGTGGCCTGCCGCGCGGCGCTACGCGCGGCTCTGGCGGCCTTCGCACCCAGTCATTTGCGCCTGTGTTTCGAGCGCCAACCGAAGCCCCCGTTGATTCCTCGGTGTGGCACCTACTGGCGCGCGTATCAGCGGCACTACCAGGCGCTGATCGAGGACGAGCACTTGAGCGAGGGCCTGCTGGGCAGCGACTTCATCAAGGCCTATGAAGAGCAGATTCGTCTGATCTCAACCCTTCACCGTTATCCAGGATGATCTTCATGTCCCGAGTCGTCGTTGCATTGTTGTGCGCTGTGATGGGTTGGCTGGGTGGTTGTGCCCTGTCGCCCTTTTCGAAGCTGACCAAGGTGGACCTGACACTGACGGCCAGCGAGCAGGTCAACCCCGATCTCCATGGTCGCCCATCGCCGATCGTGGTGCACCTGATGGAACTGCGACACCCCGTGGCTTTTGAGAATGCAGACTTTTTCAGCCTTTACGGCCATGCAGAGCAGGCCTTGCCAAAAGACCTGGTGAACCTCGAAGAACTGGAGCTGCGCCCTGGCGATCACTCCACACTCAAACTCAGTCTAGAACCAGGCAGTCGCTATGTCGGCGTGCTGGCGGCGTATCGTGATTTGCCCCACTCGCAATGGCGCTATGTGTTGCCGGTGACCGCGCAGCGATTGACGCGCGCCGAACTGGTCCTTGATCAGGCCGGTATTCGGCTGGTGAACCCGCAACCAGCCAAGGCGGGCGACTGACATGCACAGCCAAAAAGTCATCTGGCAGGAAGGCATGTTGCTGCGCCCTCAGCATTTTCAGCAAAACGATCGTTACCACGATCAGCAACTCAAACGCCGCACTCAGTTGTTGTGCGCCCACGGCTGGGGCTTCCTGGCCCTGGAAATCGATCTGCAATACTTGAACATGGGCAAGGTCGTGGTGAATCAGGCCAGTGGGATATTGCCGGACGGCAGCCTGTTCGAACTGGGTGGGTCCATGGAGTCGCTGGTGCTGGAGGTTCCAGTGAATACCGGAAAACAGGCGATATACCTGGCCCTGCCGATGGCCACGAGTCACTGCGTTGAAGCCCGTCGCCCGGAGCAGGTCGATGTAGTGGCGCGCTACAAGACCCTTGCGGTAGACGTCAGCGACTCCAACGCCGGGGAGGATTCCCTTCGTCAGATACAGTGCGGGCAGCTGGATTTTCGTCTGCTGCTGGGAGAGCAGCACAGCGACCAGCATTACGTGAAGCTCAAGGTTGCCCAGGTGCTCAACTGCACCGAAGAGGGTGTGAGCCTGGATGCCGATTTTATCCCGACCTTCATTCACCTGCATGGCTCGAGTTACCTGCTGTCTTGCCTCAAGGAGGTGATCAGCCTGCTCGCTTGCCGGGGGGATGCCATCGCCGAACGGATTCGCGTCAACGGCACCGCCGCCGGCGCGGAGGTCGGTGACTTCCTGATGCTGCAATTGATCAATCGCACCGAACTGGTCTTGCGTCACTACCTGGGCCTGAGCCAGGTCAGCCCTGAGGCGCTGTATCGAACATTGCTGTCGATCCTGGGTGAGCTCGCGACGTTTGCCAGCGACAGCAAGCGTGCGCACTTCGAGGGGCATTACCGGCACAGCGACCAGGGCGCCAGCTTTCGCGGCTTGATGGAGCCGATTCGCGGCCTGCTGTCGATGGTGCTTGAGCAGCATGCCATTGAGCTGGCGCTGCAGCCCCGCCAGTACGGGGTGTTGGTGTGCCCGGTAAGCGATCTCAATCTGTTGGGTTCGGCGACCTTCGTTCTGGCCGCCAGTGCCCATTGTGAGGCCGATGAGCTGCGCCACCGGCTTCCGGCGCACCTCAAGGTTGGGCCTGTGGAGCGGATTCGCGAATTGGTCAACCTGCATTTGGCGGGCATCAAGGTCAAGCCGCTGCCGGTGGCTCCCCGACAGATACCGTTTCATGCCGCAAAAACCTATTTCATGCTCGAACTCAGTGCCCGGGACATCGAGCAGTTGAAGCAGTCGGGAGGTTTTGCCTTACACGTCAGTGGCGACTTTGCCGAACTGGAACTGAAATTTTGGGCTATCAGGAACTGAGACCATGGACAGGGAATATCCGCAGGATGAAAAAACCATCCTGCTCGATCGACAGGGGCGCGGGCCGGCGCAGGGTCCGATAACCGACTTCGCATCGCCGCCACGCTTCGAACAACTGGAAGACCGGATGATTTACGCCGCCTGCTTGCAGGGCGTGGAGCACTTCAAGGTTGGCCTGAACAGTTTGGTTGCGCCTGCGTCGGCACTCTTGTCCGAGGTGGTCCAGCTCAAGCGCAGCACCGCTCAGGAAAGCCTGCGCGCGCTCAACGAACGGCTGTCATCCGCGGTCAGGTTGTTCGAGACGCGCGCCCGGCATGACGGTGCGCAGAGCAGTGAGGTGATGGCGGCGCGGTATGTGCTGTGCAGCGTGATCGACGAAGCCGTGGTCACCACCTCATGGGGCAGCCAGAGCGATTGGTCGAAGATGAGCCTGCTGAGCAGCTTTCACAACGAAACCTTCGGCGGCGAGAAATTTTTTCAACTGCTTGAGCGTATGTCGAGGGACCCCATCAAGCACCTGGCGATGCTGGAACTGATGTACCTGTGCCTGTCACTCGGGTTCGAGGGCAAATACCGGGTCATGGAGCGTGGGTTGTTGCAGCTAGAGCAGGTTCGGGACGCGCTGTATCGGCAGATCCGGCATGTGCGGGGCGACTCCCGGCCTGCCTGCGCACCGCCGCCCAAGGCGGAACAGCAGCCCCAAAAACGGCTGAGGGTCGTGCCGGTCACCTGGATTGCGGTGTTTGTCGTCTCCAGCCTGTTGACCCTGCATGCGGGGTTTACCTGGGTACTGGGCCAGCAGCGCGAGACCGCGCTGCAACCGTATCAACTTGTGGCGCCGGATATTACCCGAGCGCCCCTCTAACGCAGGGAGCAACACATGAACGCATTCTTCAGGAGCGCGGGCACCGTGCTGGGCAGGATTTGGGTCTGGAGCCTGTTGCTGGTGCTCGCGATCGCGGTGGCCGTGTGGTTTTTCGGGCCATTGCTGGCCGTCGATGATTATCGATTCTGGCAAACGACGGCGGCGCGCTTGCTGACGATCAGCGGGCTGTTCTTGTTGTGGGGCCTGGCGATGGTGTACGCCAATTGGCGCAGCATTGCCCGGCAAGGAAAGGTCGATAATGTTCAGTCGTTCCCGCACAAAGGTCTGGTGGAAAACGAGCAGCGGCAACTGCGCGCTCGCTTCAAGGACGCTCTGTACACCCTGAAAAACTCCAGCATTTATGGCGAGCGCAGCCCGCGTGGGCGCGATGCGTTGCCGTGGTATTTGCTGATCGGCAAGGAGGGCAGTGGCAAGTCCCGGATGTTGGCGGCCAGTGGGTTGCAGTTGCTCCAGGATCGGGGCGAGCCAAGGGTGACGGCGGAAGGCGGTGGCACACGTGACTGTGAATGGCACTTCGCCGAAGACGGGGTGTTACTCGACACTGCTGGCCGCTACGTCAGCCAGCCTGACAGCCAGGTGGATGGCGCGGGTTGGTCGATGCTGCTGGGCCTGCTCAAGGCGCGGCGCCGCACCGGCCCGCTCAATGGTGTGGTGGTGGCGCTGTCGATGGATACATTGCTCCATGGCAGTGAACGTGATCTGGAGAATGATGCGCGGGCAGTCCAGAGTCGGCTGCTGGAGATCCGGCAGACGTTGCATGTGGATGTGCCGATCTACCTGGTGGTGACTCAGGCCGACCGGCTGTCGGGGTTTGGGGAGTTCTTCGATCGTCCACTGGGAGAGGGCAGTGATGCGGTGCTTGGTGAATCTATCGCGCCCGGCAAGGACGGGATTGATACTGGCCAGGTACGCCAGGCGTTTGAAGCGCTGCTTCAGCGCCTGAGTGGTGAGCTTGTGCAGCGACTCCATCAGGAGCGCAACAGCGACCTGCGCGGTCGGATGCTCGACTTTCCTCATCAGGCGGCTCGAATTGGCGAGCGTCTGAGCCTGTACATCGACGTTGCGTTCTGCGGCCCGCGTTATCAGCACAGCAACGGCTTTCGTGGTTTCTACTTGACCAGTGCGGACGGTGGCCCGCAACCACTTGAGCTTCGCCCGCACTTTATCCAGGGCTTGTTCAGCCGGGTGATTCTGGCGCAAGCCGATCTGGCGGGCCTCGATAGCCAGGAGCGACGTCGAATTTGCTGGCGCCAGGGTTTGCTGGCCCTGAGCGCGTTAGTGGTCGTCGGGGCGGCGAGCCTGCTTTGGACCCATAGTTACTCTTTCAATCATCAACGCCTGGAGCAACTGCGAAATCTGGCGCGGCAGCCCGCGCCCGTGCAGCCCGGATCGGACGCTACCCTGGCGCTTCTGCCGCTGCTCGATAGCCGCCTGGCGGCCACGCGGGTTTTCCCTGCTCAAGGCGAAGCCAGACTGGTTGAACGGGCTGGGTTGTACCAAGGCACTATCAGCCGCCCCGTGCTGGAAGAGGCCTATGAGCACGCCTTGGATCAACTGCTGCTGTCCCAGGTCGGCGAGATGTTGCAAGAGCAGGTTCGCGGCAGCCTGGAAGATCGCGAGCGGCTGTTGGACAACCTCCGGGCGTACCTGATGCTCAACCTGCGGGAGCGTCGGGATGTCGGCTGGCTGCGCGAGCGGGTGGCGGGGCATTGGTCTGTGCGTTTTGCCGGTGAGCCCTCCGTGCAGAGTCGTTTGAATGAACACTTCGCGCACTTGCTTGAACAGCCGTTCGTATACCCGCTCGACAGCGAATTGGTGGCCCACGCGCGGCACGTGTTGCGGGGTGAATCGCTGGTCGATGTGGTGTACCGCGTGCTGCGTGAACAAGCCCGCGGCCTTGAACCGTTGCGCCTTACACACGGGCTGGTGTTTGACGGTGGCGACCAGCCCATTCCGGGATTTTATACACGCAAGTACCTGCGGTATTTCGAGTCGCAGGGCGCGCGTCTGGTGAACACCATCGTCCAGGACAACTGGGTGCTGGGGGAGGGGGCCGACCTGAGTGCGATGGACTTGCGGCGGTTGATGGTGGAACTTGAGCAACGCTACTTCAGCGAGTATGCCGAGGCTTGGAGCGAGGCGATTGGACGGATTCGCCTGCGCGAGATTGACAATTCCAGGCAAGGCGCCGAGCAACTCGCCAGCCTGACGTCAGCCCAGTCGCCGTTGTTGCAGCTGTTACAACAGGTTCGTGAAAACACGCGCTTGCCATCGGTCAACGAGCGCCTGGATGAGTTGGCTGCCAAACTGCCCGTCCCTGGGGTAGAGCTGTTGCAGGTTGCGCAGACCGCAGCCGTCGACGTCGACGTCCGGAGCGGATTGGCCGACACATTGCCCGACATGGCACGGCGCGCCATGCAACGCCGCTTCGAGCCCTTGCACCAGTTGCTGGACAGCCACGAGAACCCGGGTACCGAGTTGACCCAGGCGCTGCAAGCACTCAATGACTTGCACCTGCAATTGGCGACCTTGAATCGCGAAGGCTCGCCCGAGCCGGTCGCCTTCGACATGGCAAAGCGTCGGACCCAAGGTCAGCAGGATGCACTGAGTCATCTGCGTAACGTTGCTGCCCGTTTGCCGTTGCCGCTGGCGGGCTGGTTCGAAAGCCTGGCCGACGAGCATTGGCGCCGCCTGCTCGACCAAGCTTATCGCCATGTGAACCAGCGTTATCAGAGTGAGGTATATGGTTTTTACGCCAAGGCGATCAAGCAACGTTATCCGTTCAATGCCCACGCCAGCAGCGACGTCTCCCTTGATGATTTTCAGGAGTTCTTCAAGCCAGGGGGGATAATGGCGCGATTTTTTGACAGCTATCTAAAGCCTTTTGTCAGCGCAGATGCCGGTCGCTACAGGCTGCGCAGCCTGGATGGGCGCAGCTTGCCGATGTCCCGGGCGTTCCTCGATCAGCAAGCGAAGGCGCAGGTGGTCAGGCGCGGTTTTTTTGCGGATGAACCGGGTGGCTTGCAGGTTCGTTTCACCGTCGCGCCCTACAGTTTGGACCCTTCGGTAAGTCGCGCGGTCTTGCGTTTGGGCGGCCAGCAGATGGAGTACCGGCACGGGCCGATTGTCCCGATGGCGATGCAGTGGCCAGCCGAGGCTGAAAATGGTCGCAGCAGCCTGGTGCTGGAGCGGGGTAGCGAGCGGGCGTTGGGGCTCGAAAAAAATACCGGGGCCTGGTCCCTGTTCCGCTTGTTCGACCTGATGCAGAGCGAGCCCTCCAGCGGGCAGGATGTCCTGATCCTCAAGGCTGACCTGGCAGGCTTGCGCGCCAACTACCTGCTGACCAGCCGGCGCGCGCCCAATCCGTTTCAGATCGCGCAGTGGCGTACCTTTCGCCTTCCGGAGCAGCTGTGAACCGAGGTCAGGATCGCTGGCGCAGTGCTGGCCGTACGGACCGTGGCAAGCTCAGGTCGCGCAACGAGGATGCCTTTCTCGATTGTCCTCGGCAGGGCTGCTGGGCCGTGGCAGACGGGATGGGCGGGCATCAGGCAGGGGATGTCGCCAGCCAACTGGTAGTCGATAGCCTGGCGTTATTGCCCGGCCAGGGGAGCCTCGACGAACGGGTCGAGGCGACCCGCCGTTGCCTGCAATGGCTCAATCGGCGGCTGGGTGAAGAGTTGACGGTCACCGCCCAGGGTGGTGATCGCACCATGGGGAGCACGGTCGTGGCTTTGCTGCTTCAGGGCGATCGCGCTGCCTGTGTCTGGGCGGGTGACAGTCGTTGTTATCTGTGGCGAGCGCAGACATTGTACCAGCTGTCGCGGGACCATTCGCTGTTGGAGCAGTTGATTGACCAGCGGGTGAGCCTGGAGCGGGCCAAGGCGCACCCCGATGCGCGGGCGCTGACCCGCGCCATCGGCTCGCGGGAACCATTGAGTCCGCAGGTATTGGAACTCGGGACTCTGTCAGGAGATGTCTTTCTGCTGTGCAGTGATGGCCTGTATCAGGCGCTTAGCCATGGTGAGTTGGGGCAGGCGTTGAGCCTGGGAAACCCACAGCGGATTCTGGACCAACTGTTCGCCGGCGTATTGCGCGGTGCCGCCCGCGACAACCTGACCGCTGTGGTGGTGCAGTCATGAACGATAAGCCTGGGCTTGAGGTTATGCCCAGTCGCCCGTTGACCCACTTTGCTTTCGCCCGGGCGCAGGGCAACCCGCAGCGCGACGGGATACCTGCGTTGCTGGCCGGGCGATACCTTATCGAACGAGTTCTGGGCGCTGGCGGCATGGGCGTGGTCTATCGCGCCCGGGATCTGCTGCACGAACAGTTTGGTGAGTCGCGTTCCAGTGTGGCGATCAAGGTGCTGGGTGAAGCCATTCGTGAATGTGCAGACGCCCACGTACTGCTCTACAGCGAGTTTGCCCTGACGCGCAGCCTTCGGCATGAGCAGGTGGTGCGGGTGTTTTCGTTTGAAGTAGACGCTCCCTGTCAGATCGCTTTCTTCACCATGGAGCTGCTTCAGGGCATGACCCTGGATCGGCTGCTGCTGGAGCGCCCCGGTGGCTTGCCGTGGCAAGAGTGGCAAGGCATCGCCGTGCAATTGCTCGATGCGTTGCGTCATAGCCATCAGCGGGGCGTGCTGCATGGGGATGTGAAACCCGGCAATGTGATGGTAGGAGAGGGCGGGCTGCGCTTGTTTGATTTCGGTCTGGGTCAGGCTTGCGGACAGGCCTCGGCGGGGTCGCCAGGCTTGAGTCGCAGTCGTTTCAACGCTTGGACGCCAGCGTACGCCGCGCCGGAGTTGCTGGCCGGCGCAGCACTGTCGGCCAGTGCCGATCTGTATGCAGTGGCTTGTGTACTTTACGAATTGGCCCAAGGCCGGCGCCACTCCAGTGACAGACCGGTCCGTCCCAGGCAACTACCTCGCCATTGCTGGCGAGCGTTACGCACGGCTTTGACGATCGACCCAGAGCGCAGGGTGATCACCCCTGAAGAATTGCATGCAGCGCTCAGCGATCCCCGCCAGTGTTTTAGCCGCTGGTTCTATTCGGGCAAGTCATGCAACTGACAATATTCCGCCCAACTCAAGCCCGCCATCTGTGCCACTTCCTTGTGCACCTCAAGGCGCTGGGCCTCGAACTTCGCAGGGGAATGCGCCGTCAATTTCAGCGTCAGCTCCCAGGCAAACAAGCCCTGTTGCTCGGCTTCTGCCTCGAAGGCTTCATGCAGGCGTTCGGCGCGGTACTGCTCCATGGTTTCCCCTTTAGCCTGCGCCGCCAGGGGGTTCAACGTATTCAGTTCTTCGGCCAGGGCAGGGTGTTCGCTCAGGAATCTGTCCAGGGCTAGCTGGTGGTTTTCGCCGGGTTGGGACAAAGGTTTACTCCACGGTAAGAGAGACGGCTGGTCAGACCCAGCAGTGCGCAGGCCATGAGGGAACGTCGCTTTTTACGACAACAAGTGCGCCGAAGGATGGGCCAACCCGGGGCAATCGACAAGCATCAGCGCGACGGCGCGAATCTGAATAATTGCGCCGATGGCAGCAAAAGCCTTTCGTTCGCGGTATCAGGGCGTGTAGCGTTACCTCGTCGATAAAGGCAACGGCACATGTGTCTTTGCGACTTTGGCATCAGGGATCGAGTGCTATGTGCAGAGGGACAGGTGATGGCGCAAACGCTGTTCAAGCTTTTCTTCACCCAACGGCTGACGGCCTTGGCCAGCACCGAGTCGTTGCGGGCCATTCGTGAGGGATTGTTGTGGATCCTGCCATGCCTGCTGGTGTCGGCCGGGTTCCTGATCCTGTCTGAATGCGCTCGTGTGCTGGGTTTCGACCCTCAGGTGGTGGCCTTGCTCGCGGGGCTGCACAGCCAGATCAGCTCGGTGATCCCGCTGCTGGTGGCCGCCTCCATCGGTTACATGCTTGCGATTCAGCACCGCCTGCCGCAGCTACCGGTGGCGTTCCTGTGCCTGGCCCATGTGGTGATCGCCACGTTTGTGCTGCGGGATTTCCCCCGTGCCTCGGCGACCTTCGTGTTGTTCATCGCCATCGCCTCGCCGTTGATCAACGTGCCCGCCATCGCCTGGCTGCATCGGCGTCGCTGGACCCGGTTGATCAACGAAGACCTGGTGGGGCACAACCTCAAGGGCACCATCAATATGGTGGTGCCGGGTGCGATCACCGCGCTCGGGCTGGTGCTCCTGCTGTCGTTGCTGTTGCAGATTCCGCAGGTGGCGCAGCTTCAGGGGCCGCAGGTGCTCGATGCGCTGGAAACGCCCTATGGCAGCGGCTTGTTTGTAACCCTGATGAATTCGCTGCTGTGGTTTTTTGGGATCCATGGTGTCTACGCCATGCAGCCGTTGTTTGACGTACTGGATCAGGCTGTCGCGCTCAATAACGCGGCGCTGGCGGCAGGCGAACCGGTCAAATATCTACTGAACGGCGGCTTGCTGGGCAGCTTCGCGTTTATCGGCGGCTCGGGTGGCGCGTTGTGCCTGCTGCTGGCGATCCTGCTGTTTTCCAAGAGCCGGTCGATGCGATTGGTGGCGATGGCCAGCTTGCCGCTGTCGCTGTTCAATGTCAGTGAAGTGTTGTTGTTTGGCTTGCCGATCATTCTCAATCCGCGTCTGTTCATTCCTTTTCTGGTGGTGCCGGCGTTCAACGCGATGCTGGCGCTGATGGTGGTGCAGATTGGCTGGGTGTCGCCTGCGGTGGTGAGTGTGCCGTTTACCGCGCCGGTGTTGTTCAACGCCTATTTGAGCACCCATGGCGACCTCGCGGCGGTGTTGTTACAGGTGGTGTTGCTGGGGGTTGGCATGCTGATTTATGCACCCTATGTGCGGGCGATCAATCGCCAGGCCACGGAAGGCGGCACGGTGTATTTGAAGTCGCTGGACATGACCTTTCGCGGCCTGGAAGAAAAGGGCCGCTTGCTGGAGCTGGATCCGGTAATGGCTTCCCACAAGGCCCAGGCGCGCCAGGTCAGCGAGTTGAGCCATATCCAGCAGATCAGCGACTATGAGTTTTACCTTGAATTCCAACCGCAGATTTCTACCCGGACCGGGCTATGCACCGGTTGTGAAGCGTTGATGCGCGCACGGGATGCCGAGGGCACGGTGCATTCGCCCTGGGAGTTCCTGCAATGGCTGGCCAATGCCAGGTTGATGCCCGATGTGGATGTGTGGGTGGCGTCCCAGGCTGTGCGCCAGTACCAGAAGTGGCGGAAGGTCGGTTTCAGGTTACCGATGACAATCAATATCTCCAGCGCCACGCTCACCACCCCGGCCTATGGTGACCGGCTGGTGGAGATACTGGCCCAGGCCCATGGGCAGGTGTCGGTGGAGATCACCGAGGATGCATTGGTGGGGGATATCCAGGGCGCCCGGCAGATGATCGAGAAGCTGCAGGCGATCGGCGCCAAGGTGTACCTCGACGATTTCGGCACCGGGTTTTCGGCGCTGAGTTATCTGCATCAGTTTCCGGTGGATTTCATCAAGATCGATCGCAGTTTCGTGGAGGCCCAACATGATCCAAAGGGCGCTCAGGTGCTGACCGGGATGTTGAGGTTCTGTGAGGCGTTGAACCTCGGGGTGGTGGTCGAGGGCGTGGAAACCGCCGAGCAACTGGCGTTTTTGCAGTCGGGCTCGGAGTTGATTATCCAGGGCTGGTATTTCAGCAAGGCGCTGCCGGGAGACGAGCTGGAGCGGTTTGTGCGCGGGCGCTATGCGCAGATGCAACCTAACGCTCCAGAACCCCTCTGAAGGTTGCACTCAAGGCCCGCAATGTCTCACGGGAGCGGCCATCGCTGATCCGGCTGTGCAGCACGATTTCACTGACGGGCAACGCCGGTAGTCCGTACTGTTCACTCACGTCCACAGCGCCCGCCGGAGCAACCCGCCGAGCCAGCGCTGCAACGCCCAGGCCGGCGCTGACGGCCGCACCGACGGCCATCACGCCGCCGCCGACAAACACTTCGGTCCAGTCAATCCGCGCTTCATCCAACGCCCGCACCGCCAACTGTCGCACGCCGCAGGGCGAGGCCATGGTTGCCATGCGCAACGGCGTGCCGGGCGTGTGCTGCCAGGTCGGTGCGGCGAACCAGCCAAAGCGTTCAACCACCAATACTTCGCCGTCCTGGCGGTCGCCTTCGTTGCGCACGATCACCGCGTCCAGTTCATTGCGGTCGAACGCAGCCACCAAGTCCCGGGACGAGGCAATCCGCACCTCCAGAATCACCAGTGGGTCGTACGCTGCCAGGTGGCTGAGCCACAGCGGCAGGTCGGGCCCGGCCACATGGTCGCTGATGCCGATCACCAGCCTTCGTGGTGCGCCGTTGCCCATGTCACCCCATGCCCGTTCGTGGGCATTGAGCAACGCGCGGGCGGCAACGATGAACTGTTCGCCCTGGGGCGACAGCCGCACATGCCGTGGCGTGCGCACCAGCAGGCGGTAACCGAGGCGCTCTTCCAGGCGCTTGAGCTTGAGGCTGATGGCCGCCTGTGACGTGTCAAGGGCCTGGGCTGCACGGGTGAAACTGGCGAAGTCGGCCACCAGTACAAAGGCGTGCACGGTGTCGATATCCAGCGGCTTGAGGGCGTCGGTCATTTCAGTTCCTTATCACACCTATATCTGGTGATATCTTGCTGAAATCATGGGCCCGGCACAAGCTGTCCACTCATCTGAACAGGAGCGCCATGATGTTTGCCAAACAGTATTCACACCGCTTGCCAGCTGATTACGACATGGGTGTCATCCGCGAGCGCGCCGCCCGGTTGGGGCCGCAGTGGGATCACACCGAGGGTTTGCTGTTCAAGGCGTTTATCGCTCAGGAACGGGGGCAGGGGCCGGGCGTGGGCAACCTGTATTCGTCGGTTTATCTGTGGTCAGATCCTTTGCAGGCCGCAGACTTTTTACTTGGCGAGCGCTTTCAGAAGGTCCTCGACAGTTTTGGCCGGCCGCACATTGAGTCCTGGTTACCGCTGGATGTGCAGCGAGGTCCGGCGCAAACCGCTTTGAGCCTGTACCGGGAGGAGTGGGCGCTGGAGCCCAGTGCGGACCGTGGGCAAATTCTCGAAACCGAAAAAGCCCGCAATCAGCAGATTGCAGACACCTGCGATAACTTTGCGGTGTTTCTGGCGCTGGATGTGCAGGCGTGGAAGCTGGTGCGGATTACCTTGTCGAGCAAGGCGCTGGATGTGAACCATCCGGGCAGTGGCTATGAGGTGTTCTACCTGGCGCGGCCAGGGGTGTGAATGCCGGTCGCCGCCGATCCGTCGGCGGCGACCGGCTTCCTGTGAGCGGATCGTTGTAAGATATTGAAATATCTCCGCCAGAGCGATTTGTCATGCAGGCCACCCGGTTGACCCTGATTTCCCACGCCAGCACCCGTGCCCAGAAATGTGCACGCTTTGCGCTGGATGAGTCGGTGGAGATGGACTGGCAGCAGGCGGCGTTGTCCCAGGCGCAGCGTTTCAAGCGTGCGCCCCTTGTACTGTGTGGCCCAGAGGCGCGAACCCGGCAGACGGCGGCGCTGTTTGCCGCCGAGGCTTCGGTTGAAACAGCCCTGCGCGATTGCGATTTAGGCCGCTGGCAAGGGTTGGCAATCGATGAGGTTCAACAGGCCGAGCCCGAAGCGCTCCAGGCCTGGTTGACCGACAGCACTTCGGCACCCCACGGCGGCGAGTCGGTGGTGCAGCTGTGTGAGCGGGTGGGGCAGTGGTTGCAGTCCCTCGAGCAAACGCCGGGGCATGTGCTGGCGGTCACCCATCCCTTCGTTATCCGCGCGGCGCTGCTGCACGTCATGCAATCCCCGCCCTCGATGTTCAACCTGATCGACGTGGAGCCGCTCTCATCCACCGAGCTGCGGTTCAACGGCCGTTGGCGCCTGCGCCTGGAAACTCACGCCTGACGTCCCGAACATGGCAAAATCCGCTCCCCGCACCGAGAACACCCATGAAGACTTTCCCATGAAACGCATCCTGATCATCGGCATTGGCGCCGGCAACCCCGACTACATCACGATGCAGGCGGTCAAGGCGCTCAACCGCACCGACGTGTTTTTCCTGATGGACAAGGGCCAGAGCAAGGACAAGCTGATCGACCTGCGCCGGGAAATCTGCGAGACCTACATCACCGACCACGCCTACCGCTTTGTCGAGGCCGATTGCCCTGAGCGGGTGCGTGGCGACATCGACTACACCACCGCCGTAAAGGATTTGAACCGCGACAAGCAACAGACCTTCGAGCGGATGATCAATGAAGAAATGGCCGACGGCGAAGTCGGTGCATTCCTGGCTTGGGGCGACCCGGCGCTGTACGACAGCACCATCCGTATCCTGCAGGCGATTCTGGCCAGCGGCAGCTGCGAGTTCGAGTTTGAAGTGATCCCCGGGATCACCAGCGTCCAGGCCTTGGCGGCCCAGCATAAAGTGCCGTTGAACCGCATTGGCCGCTCCATCGAAATCACCACCGGGCGTCGCTTGGCAGCGGGGCAGGCGAGTGATGCCGACACCCTGGTTGTCATGCTCGACGCCGAAGATTCCTACCGCACCGTGGCCGACCAGGACCTGGATATTTACTGGGGCGCCTACCTGGGCACACCGGACGAAATCCTGATCAGCGGCAAGGTGGCCGAGGTGGCCGAAGAGATTGAACGCGTGCGCAAGGCGGCGCGCCAGGCCAATGGCTGGATCATGGATACCTATTTGTTGCGCAAACCCTGAAGGTTGATGCCCATGCTCAAACTGATCGCCCTGACAGTGGCGCTGTTCGCCAGCGCTGCCCATGCCGAAGACGAATTGCTCACGGACTTGCCCCTGCCTTACCTGGAACAGACCCAAAGCGATGCACGCAACGAGCCGCTGGTGATCTTCCTGCATGGTTATGGCAGTGACGAGGCCGACTTGTTCGGGCTCAAGGACCGCTTGCCGTCGACCTGGACCTACCTGTCTGCACGGGCACCGATGCCGGTGGAGGGCGGTGGTTATCGCTGGTTTCGCAAGAAGCCGGGCGATGGCGATTTTGATGGCGAGACCGCCGATTTGCAGAGCAGCGCCAAGCTGATCGAAGACTTCGTCGCAAAGGCCACCACCAAGTACCACACCCAAAGTGAGCGGGTGTTTCTGGTGGGGTTCAGCCAGGGCGCGATCATGTCGTACGAGGTCGGGTTAAGGCATCCCGAAACCCTGCGCGGGATTGCGGCGTTGAGCGGCAGCCTGCTGCCGGTACTCAAGGCCGAACTCAAGCCGGACGCGCGACTGGGCAAGCTGGCGATTTTCATCGGGCACGGGACGCTGGACCAGGCGCTGCCTTACTACTCGGCAACGCGGGCCAACGAGGTATTGCAGGGGATTGGCCTCACGCCGGAATTCCACGGCTACCCGGGGATGATTCATACCGTGGGTGAGGCGGAGTTGCTGGACTTGAAGCAGTGGCTGGAGAAGAGCCTGCGCTGAGTCCAGCGATGTGAACGCG